>DASSKX010000228.1:0-3800 GCA_035689925.1 Acidobacteriaceae bacterium | reverse complement strand
GGCATGGCGTTCAGGATGGCGACGCCGCGCTCGCCGGCGAGCCGAGCGGCAAAGGGATCGCGGACGAAGGCGTCTTCCTGCTCGGCTTCATACGCGCGACAGGCGGCCACCATCAGAGCCGTGTCGCTGACGTGGGTGATTTCACTGTTCGCAGCCATGTTTGACACCCTACCCGCAAACGAATTCTTTGGGAAGCCTGAGCGCAGACAAGAGTCGGACCTCCTCCCGACGGTCGCAGTTGGTGCCGTTGCAAGGCCGGTTGACTGCGCATGACGCGGGCAATAGTATCCGCCCGTAGGATGGTCCATGATCGGGAGCGGCATCTCGCATTACCGCGTTCTGCGCATGCTGGGCGGCGGAGGGATGGGTGTGGTGTACGAGGCGGAGGACCTGCGACTCCACCGCCATGTCGCGCTGAAGTTTCTGCCGGAGGAACTGGGGCGGGATCCGGTTGCACGACAACGATTCGGGCGTGAGGCTCAGGCGGCATCGGCGCTCAATCATCCGAACATCTGCACCGTATTCGATATCGACGAGGCCGACGGACAGGTTTTCATCGCGATGGAGCTGCTGGATGGCATGACACTGAAGCATGCCATTGCGGGCAAGCCCCTGGAGATGGAAGTGCTGCTCGACCTGGCCATCCAGGTGAGCGATGCGCTGGATGCGGCTCACGCCGCCGGCATCATTCATCGCGACCTGAAGCCTGCGAACATTTTCGTGACGGGGCGCGGGAAGGCGAAGCTACTCGATTTTGGGGTGGCGAAATGGACGTCGGGAAACGCGACGGCGGATCTTGCGGACGCCACCGCGATCACGACCCCGTCGGAGGTCCCGGGGACCCCGCTCTACATGTCTCCCGAACAGATCAGGGGCAAGGATCTCGACGCACGCACGGACCTGTTCTCTTTCGGAGTGGTGCTGTACGAAATGGCTACGGGAAAGCTGCCCTTCGGGGGAGCGACCTCGGGGGCCGTTGCGCACGCCATCCTGAGCGAGACCCCGGCGTCGCCGGCGCACCTGAATCGCCAGGTGCCGGCGGAGCTGGAGCGGATCATCGCCACGTGTCTGGAGCGGGATCGGGAGCTCCGCTATCAGCACGCGGCAGATCTGCGCTCCGATCTGATGCGCGTGAGGCGACAGCTGGGGCCAGGACCAGCAACTGCCACAAACGGCGCGGGGCGGCCGAGGCACCGGTGGCGCGCGGCGGCTCTGGCCGTTGTCGCTGCACTGGCAGGCGCAACTGCATTTCTCCATTTCCGTCGCGGCAATGCGCTGACGGAAAAAGACACCATCGTGCTCGCCGACTTCGACAATCATACGGGCGACCCGGTGTTCGATGACACGTTGAAGCAAGCCCTGGCTACCGATCTTCAGCAGTCACCATTCCTGAACATCCTCTCCGATTCGCAGGTCCGCCGGACGTTGCAGCTGATGGGCCGCTCCGCGGGGGAGCGCGTGAATGAGGCGATGGGCCGCGAGATCTGCCAGCGCGTTGGGAGCAAGGCCGTGCTTTCGGGTTCGATCGCTGCTTTAGGCAGCCAATATGCAATCGGCCTTACGGCGGTGAATTGTGCGACAGGAGATACGCTGGATCGCGAAGAGCTGCAGGCGTCGCGCAAAGACGAAGTTCTCAGCACCCTCGGTAAGGCAGCCAGCAGCCTGCGCCGCAGGCTCGGAGAATCGCTCGGTTCTGTTCAAAAGTACGACACGCCGGTCGAGCAGGCGACGACTTCCTCGCTTGAGGCTCTGCAGGCCTACAGCCAGGGCGCTCGCGCGCGGTGGGAGAGGAACGATGCGCAGGCCATTCCGTTTTTTGAGCATGCCATCGAACTGGACCCGAAGTTTGCCATGGCTTACCTCTACCTTGGCGTGTCGTACATGAATCTGCAGGAACACGCCGCGGCAGTGCCGTACACGCAAAAGGCGTATGCGCTGCGCGACCGGGTGAGCGAACGCGAGAAGTGCACCATCTCGGCCCAGTATTACCAGTTCGTGACGGGCGAGATCGGCAAGGAGATGGCAGCGCTGAGCATGTGTGAGCAGGTCTACCCGCGCGACTTTGTGCCTCATGAGCTGCTGGGCATCGGTTATGGGACGCTGGGGCAGTACGAAAAGGCGCTGGCAGAGACTCGACAGGCGGTGGACGCCGAGCCGACCAATGGGAACTGCTACGGCAATCTCATGACTGCTCTGATCTGGCTGGATCGCACCGCTGAGGCCAGGTCGGTTTACCAGCAGGCGGTGGAGCGCAGGGTGGACAACTTCGATGTGCACCTGAGCCGCTACAACCTGGCTTTTCTGGAAGACGACGCGGCGGAAATGCAGCGCCAGGTCGCATGGAGTGCCGGCCAGCCTGGCGTCGAGGACACGTTTCTCTCGGATGAGGCGGATACGGAAGGTTATTTCGGTCGGGTGGCCAGTGCCCGAGGGCTTTCCGCACGGGCGGCTCAGTCAGCTGCAGTTGCAGGCCATCAGGAGACAGCGGCCATTTGGTGGCTGGCAGCGGCTCTGCGCGAGGCGGAGTATGGGAATTCTGCGCGGGCCCGGGAGGATACCGCATCGGCACTGGCTCTGGCCTCCGGCCATGACGTCGATCTGATGGCAGCGCTCGCGCTGGCGCGTGCCGGAGAGAACGCCCACTCGCAGAGACTCGCCGACAAGCTGGCCGCGTCATACCCTTCCGACACCATCCTGAATTCTTACTGGCTCCCGGTGATTCGCGCTGCGATCGCACTGAATCACCGCAATCCGACAAAGGCGATTGAGGCTCTGCAGCCTGCGGCTCCTTACGAGTTGGGCTCCCCGCGGCCGTATCCCGGAAGTCTGTACCCCGTCTACCTGCGAGGCCTGGCCCTGCTCGAGCTGCGCCGGGGAGAGGAGGCAGCAACGGAGTTCAGGAAAATACTCGACCACCGCGGGATCGTCGGGAATTCGCCGTTTGGAGTGCTGGCGCGCGCCGGGCTCGCCCGCGCGTACGCGCTGCAGGGAGAGAACACCCGGGCCCGCACCGCTTATCAGGACTTGCTTACGGCATGGAACGCCGCCGATCCCGGCATTCCGATCCTGCAGCAGACCCGGGCGGAGTTTGCGAGGATGCAGTGAGGCCCGGGGTGAGCGCAGGCCCGGGTTAGGCGGCACATCGAAAACTGGTTTCGTATCGTGGCTGACGCTGAGGAATTGCTGATTCGAAGGAGTTGGATGAGCGAGCAGAAGAACAGCGGGATCAATCGCAGGAGGTTTGTGCAGGGATGCTTGTCGGTGCCGGCGCTGGCTTCGCTGCCGGTGATGCCGAGCGTCGGGACCCTGAACGGGGCGCCGGACGCGACGGACGATCGCACCACGTGGCTGCGCATCGTGACGAAGGTCTCCACTCCGGTGCTCGAGGCGCTGAGCCAGCGGAAACTGAAAGAAAAAATGCCGGTGGAAGCGCCCCACGGCAACGTGGCCGACCGGCGGCAGTTCACGTATCTCGAAGCGATGGGCCGTCTGCTCTGCGGCCTGGCTCCGTGGCTCGAGAGTGGCGCGACCTCCGGCGACGAAGGCACAACGCGCGCTCGCTTTGCAGACTGGGCGCGCATGGGCATCCAGTCCGCCACCGATCCCGCCTCGCCGGACTTCATGAACTTCAGCAAGGGCAGCCAGCCGGTGGTCGATACGGCGTTTCTGGCGCTGGCCATCGTGCGTGCGCCCGATGAACTATGGCGCAAGCTCGACAGCAAAACGCAGCACCAGGTCATCGCCGCCCTTGAGTCGTCGCGCGTGATTCGCCCCTTCTACAGCAACTGGCTGCTCTTCTC
>DASSKX010000227.1:0-4281 GCA_035689925.1 Acidobacteriaceae bacterium | reverse complement strand
GAGGAGGATGGTGGTTTCGAAGGAGACGTCGGCGCCGAGAAAGTTCGGCACCGTCACACGAAAGTAGACGCCGAGGCTGAGGGGGATGCAGATGAAGGCGAGCAGGCCCAGGGTTTGTCCGGCGTCGCGATCTTCGCTGAGCACGAGCCGCTGAAAGGTGCGGGATCGCGCCAGGGCTGCAGCGACGGCCGCGGCCACACCCAGCTTGATGAGCAGGGTGATGAGGATAAGGCGTGGTTCGAGCACGTGTTCAGGGTACAGGCAACGGGCCAGGACGGAACAGCCAACAAGCAACTTGAATCGCGAAGCTGGACTCGAGAATCAGAAGCAGGTGACCAGTCCGCAGGCCCGAAGCCTGGGTGTGCGGTGCGGCGTGAGTTGGACTTCTATAATCAGGAATATGGCCATCGATTCGGTTCGCAAGGTTGCCGACGCGGATTTTCCTACCCGCTGGGGGCAGTTCCGCATCCTCGGCTTTGAGGGCGTGTACCGGGCGCCGAGCGAGGATGGCTGCCAGACCCGGCCGGAACCAGAAGAGGCTGTGGCGCTGGTGATGGGTGACATCCACGCGGCTCCGCCACTGGTGCGGATCCATTCGCAGTGCCTCACTGGGGACGTTTTCCATTCGCTGCGGTGTGACTGCCGGTTGCAGCTGGAACTGGCGCTGAAAAAGATTGCCGACCAGGGCGCCGGCGTCCTGATCTATGAGCAGCAGGAGGGACGCGGTATCGGCCTGATGGCGAAGCTTCGCGCGTACGAGCTGCAGGACCAGGGTCTGGATACAGTGGAGGCGAACCTGAAGCTGGGATTCCGGGCTGACTGCCGCGAGTTCGAGATGCCGGGAGAAATTCTGCGGCAGCTTGGCGTTACAGCGGTGCGGTTGATCACCAATAATCCCGAGAAGGTGGCGGCGCTGGAAGCAGCGGGCGTGAGGGTAGCGGAGCGCGTGTCGGCGGAGGTGCCTCCGCAGGAAAGCTTTGAGCAGTATCTGCGGGTGAAGCAGGAGAAGATGGGGCATATCTTCGACTCTTTAGACGACGTCAACGAGGTGAATCCCCAGGCGGACGCACGACCATTGCGATAAGTCCATTGCGATATTTCGGGGACCGAACAAACGTCCCGCCGGGCGGAAAACCGCACAGATATCTGAACACGCGGCAGTTTCTCTTCTGGTAAATACAGAAGAGAAATGGTCTCTCGTCGAAAGTTTCTTCAGATGGGCCTGGCGGCCGCGGTAAGCACGCGGGGTGCGGCTGCGGAACTGCATGGAAAGTGGGCAAATTCGCAGGCCGCAGTCGATGCGATCGACCGGGCGTGGGTGTTGCAAGATGCGCTGCGGTATCTGCACGAGCCGCCTCGGACCATTACCTCAGTACGCGCGCCGCGGAGTGCAGGCGGAATTCATGATTTTTATTCGGAGGGCGATTACTGGTGGCCCGATCCGAAGAATCCGAACGGACCGTACATTCGGCGCGACGGCGAATCAAACCCCGACAACTTCGTCGCTCATCGCGAGCTTCTGATGCGACTGAGCATCCAGATGCCGGCATTGACGGCGGCGTGGGTGCTGACGGGGCGGCAGGAGTTTGCCGAGCATGCTGCGGCGCATCTGCGGGCCTGGTTTGTCGGGCCCGCGACGCGGATGAATCCGAACCTCGAATACGCGCAGGCAATTCATGGCATCGATACCGGGCGCAGCATAGGCATTATCGACACGGTGCATCTGGTGGAGGTCGCGCAGGCGGCGCTGCTTCTGAACCAGCGGCGTGCGCTGGACGCGCCGACCGAGCAGGGAACGCGGCAGTGGTTCGCGGAGTATCTGCACTGGCTCACGACATCGGATCGAGGACTCGAGGAGCGCGCGGCCAAAAACAATCACGGCTCGTGCTGGCTTCTGCAGGCGGCGGAGTTCGCGACGTATGTGGGCGATGCGGGCGTGCGCCGCACTTGCCGGGAGCGGTTTAAGAATACGCTGGTGCCGAATCAGATCGCTTCCAACGGCAGCTTTCCGTTGGAGTTGGCGCGGACGAAGCCATACAGCTACTGTTTGTTCAATCTGGATATTCTCGGGATCTCCGCGCGGGTGCTGTCGGAGGCGAAAGACGACCTGTGGACATATCGCGTGACCGACGGCGCAGGTCTCGAGGCTGCGTTCACGTTCATGGTGCCGTTCATCAGGGACAAGCGTGCCTGGCCGTACCGGCAGGATGTGGAGTACTTCGATAATTTGCCGGTGCGTCAGCCGAGTCTTCTTTTCGCCGGCCTTGCGTACCGACGACCCGAGTACCTGGATTTGTGGAAGAGGCTCAATCCTGAGCCGACGGTGCCGGAGATCATCCGCAATCATCCCGTGCGGCAGCCGATTCTCTGGATGCAGGAGTAGTCGCCTTCAGCAAGGCATCGGGACGGCGCGGGCTGCTGCAGAACGGAAACGTGGAGACAATTTGAAGCCGCCGTCTCACATAGCGGAATGACGTTCCGTGTATGCGTTGACACCCATTTTTACGGATTGGAAGAATTTTGAACGGTGCGAAAGTCCACCTGGCGGTGTTCCGGAACTTCAAGTTCGAACGCTACAACTTGCAGGCCCGGTTCGAGTCAACGAACGTATTCAACATGGTGAACCTGAATGCGCCGACCTCGACGCTTACCTCATCGCTGTTTGGGCATGTGAATTCAGCCGGCTCGGCACGAGAGATGCAGCTGGGTCTGCGGCTGACGTTTTAGACAGAAATAGCGTGGAACCCCGGCAAGACGGGCTCCGCGCTGCCTTTTCGGAATGATGCTGACTTTGACAACGGCAGACTTAGACAGACAGAATCGGAGTTTGTGTCGAAAGAAGGGATTGTTGAACGTGGAGAGCGGTGGAGCATCAACGGTGAGATCGGTCGCGAGCGGGAAGAGCCGCGCATCGCTGGGTCCGGTCACGCTGGCAGAGGTGGCGCCCACACATCCCGAAGACGGACTGGAGCGCCAGGTACTTGCGTGGAGCGAGCGGATGATGCTGGTGCGGCATCGGATGCGACCAGGATGGAAGGGAGCGCGGCACAGCCATCCGCACGAGCAGATGGTCTATGTAATTAGCGGCCATCTGCGCTTCGCGCGCGCGGGTGAAGTGTTCCATCTGCGCGCCGGCGACAGTATCGTGGTGGCGGGCGGCGTGGAGCACGAAGCCAGCGCACTCGAACAGTCGGAGGTGCTCGATTTCTTCACGCCCTTTCGCCAGGACTACGCAGGAACGCAGGAATAAATGAGTCACAGGTCCCAGCAGGTCTGTCTTTTTCTCCTGGGTATTCTTGTTTGTATCTCCTCGTGCGGCGCAGAAGCTCGCCTGCGGTCGCCCTGGCAAGAGTATCCGGTGCACGCCACGAACGCGCCGTATAGCTGTCCGGTGATCGTCCATCTTTCTCGCGATCTGACGACCGAAGGTTTTTATTCCGACGGCAAGGGCTCGATTATCGATCCGGAGAAATGGAAGGCATACGCGGCGAGTTCCGGGCCGTATAAGAATCTGGGCCAGGTGATTGTGGACGCGGCCGACGCGTGGCGTTCGACCGGAAGCCGGGCCGCGGCGCAGTGCGCGATTGACCATACGGTGGCGGCGGCGAAGGATGGCGTCTTTACCGGCAGGATGTCCTCACACCAGGCGTATTTTGTGCAGGGCTGGGTGATTGGCGCGATCGCCATCGGATGGCTGAAGGTGGAGGACAGCGGCCTCGAGACCCCGGAGCAGAAGAAGCTCGTGGAGCCCTGGCTCGTCGACGTAGTGCATCAGACGATGAACTACTACGACGTTCTGACCCATGCGAAGAACAACCATTTGTACTGGGCGGGAGTGGAAGCCGCCGCGATTGGCATCGCTGCGAATGACCGAAAGGTCTTCGACTGGGCGATGAACACGTATCAGGTCGGTGTGGATCAGATTCAGCCCGACGGATCGATGCCGCTGGAGATGCGCCGCGGCCGTCGCGCACTGCATTATCACCTGTTTGCGCTGGCGCCGCTGGTTTATCTTGCGGAGTTTGGTGCTGTGAACGGCCTGCATTTGTATGACGCACATAATCATGCGCTCGTCCGGCTGGAGCGTCTTTCCGTGCAGGGCCTGCATGACAACAGCTTCTTCGCGCAGCGCTCCGGAGAGCAGCAGGATTTGCCGGAACCCGTGCCGGCCGCTGAGCAGATCAGCTGGGGTGTGATCTGGCAGGAACGTTTTCCCGGCCCGGCGCTGCTGAAGCTGCTGCAGGAAGCGCCCTCGCTAAGTTATATGTATCTGGGCGGACT
>DASSKX010000226.1:0-2787 GCA_035689925.1 Acidobacteriaceae bacterium | reverse complement strand
CCACACCGACAATAGTCACAACCCTCGTGAGTTGAACGTCCTGCTCCGCTCCGCGGCGGATGTGAAGCTGCTGAAGTCGCCGCCCTGGTGGACGCTGCGGCACGCCCTCCTCGTGGCAGGGATTTTGGCTGGCCTGGTGCTCATCGTCATTGTCTGGAATGCGCTCCTCAGCCGCCAGGTACACGCACAGACCCGTCAGATTCGCGCCCAGCTGGATCAGGCCCGCAAGCTGCGCGAACAAACCGAGGCGGCTCATCAGGAAAAGATCGATGCTCTGGCGAACCTGATGATCGTGCAGAAGGAGCTCCTCGCCGCCCAGGAAAAGCTCCGCTTCCAGGCCACGCACGATGCGCTCACCGGCCTCTGGAACCGCGCCGCCCTGCTCGATGCTCTGCACCGGGAGGTCGCGCGTATGCTGCGCACCGGATCACCGATGGCTGTGCTGCTGCTGGACCTGGATCACTTCAAGCAGGTGAACGATACGCATGGGCATCTGGTCGGCGACGCTGTCCTCCAGGAAATCGGACGCCGCATTACCGCCGTCACGCGGCCTTACGATGTTGGCGGCCGCTACGGCGGTGAGGAGTTCCTGGTCATTTTGCCCGAGTGCGGCCCCGACGAAGCGAGACACAGCGCAGAGCGGATTCGTCTGGAAATTGGTTCAACTCCGATTCGCGCCGGCGATGTTGAGGTCCGTCTCACGGTGAGCGTCGGCGCCACCGTCACCTCAGTGCAGCCCGACTCCGAGGCGGCTCTGCTCCGCGAAGCGGATATCGCTCTTTACCAGGCCAAATCCGCTGGACGAAACCGCGCCGTCCTGTATAGCGCTGAATTGGCGCCCTGACGGTGCCTCTCGACACCGCCCCTCACAGTGTGTAATATCGCTTCCTCCCCGAAAGCATTCGCGCATGATGGGCGTCAACGCGGCACCCACGCGCGCAACGAGGAAACCGTACTGCTGCCGCCCCAGGCCCCCCACCCGAGCGCAGAAGCCGAAAGGAACACACATGAGGACCCGACTCTGGTTGAAAATCGCCAGTGGCTGCGCCGTGACGGCCGCTGTGCTGATTGCTTGTACAATCTCACCGCACACCCGTGTTATCGCGCAGTCCGCCGCGCCGAATGGCGATTCGCGCATTCAGATCGGATTAGCAGCTGCCCCTGTCCCGCTGAACCTGACGGGCAAGAATATGGCGCTGGTTGGCCTGGGCAGCTACTACGTGAACGTCGTGGGCGACTGCAATGGCTGCCATTCTGCAGGACCGCCGACCGAGTTCGTGCGCGGCGCGAATCCATATATGAACCAGCCCATGCGCGTCAATCCTGCGACCTATCTGGGCGGCGGCCGGGACTTCGGTCCGCTCATTCCTGGCTCGGCGCATATCATCTCGCGGAACCTCACGCCGGACTCCTCGGGACTGCCGGAAGGCGGCTCCAGTCTTGCCGATTTCATCCATACCATCCGCACCGGTCTGGACGATGACCACCTGCACCCCACCTGCACCGGAGCGCCGAACGCAACCTGCGTGCCGCCGCCGTTCGACGGCGATCTGCTGCAGATCATGCCGTGGCCAACGTTGCGGGCCATCTCCGACAACGACTTGCGCGCGATTTACGAATACCTGAGCGCCATTCCGTGCGTGCAGGGCAATTACCCCGGCGAGTCGCCGCACCGCTGCGGCTGAGCCGGACCTGGTTCTACAAGGCCGTCCTCCCGGGAGGACGGCCTTTTTCATGTCCTCAACTCCTAAAGGATTCGTTGACAACCCGCGCTCGCGAGGACTAGTCTCCTAATCCATTAGGAGGTCCTGCGGTGAAAAAGGCCAAAGCCCCTGCCCTGACCGGACTGGAGCTGCGCATCATGCAGGTGATCTGGCAGCGCGGCGCCAGCAGGGTCAGCGAGGTGCAGGCGGAACTCAAGCCCCCTCTCGCTTACACCACGGTGCAGACAATGCTCAACATCCTCGAGCGCAAAGGAAGATTGCGCCGCGATCTCGAGGGGCGCGCCTATATCTACTCTGCCCGGGTCAGCCAGGCGAAAGTGCTCGGCCAGGGCGTTCGCGACCTCATCGACCGCATGTTTGGCGGTTCCAGCGAAGATCTGGTGATGAGCCTTCTCAAGAGCCGTCAGATCGACCCGAGAAAGCTCTCCGAACTGACGGAGCGCTTTGAGAAGGAGGAGCCGCCCGATGAATAGCTTCGAATCGTGGATGCTGTCGTACCTGGTCAATTCCATCTGGCAGGTCCTGCTTCTCTTCGCCACCGGATGGATCGCCGCGCGTGCCCTGCGCCGGGTCGGTGCTGCCGCCGAGCATCGCGTCTGGGTCACGGTGTTGATCCTCCAGGTCTTGCTGCCGGCTTGCTCCGTGCTGCCCCTGGGCTGGCTGCGTTCGTTGGCGCCGGTGCTCCCGCATGCGGCCGCTGAAGCGAAGGTATCCGTCATCACCGGTGCCGGCGTCGCCTCTGGCAGCATCCACGTGCCGAGTTGGGCGTTCCTTATCGCGACCGTTGGATACGTCTTCCTGACTGTGTGGTTCGCGGTGCGATTTCTCTGGCGCTGGACACGCCTCGCTGGGATCCGGCGGGAGGCCGTGCCGGCGCTGCTGACCGAGCAAATGGAGCGGTGCCGCGCCGAGCTCGCGGCTGCCTTCGGAGTTGGCTCAGTCGCGGTCCTGACCTCATCGCGCGTATTTTCCCCGGTCACCATGGGCCTGCGCCGCAGAATCGTGGTGCTGCCGGCCGGCATGCTCAGCGGCATGGCCGTCGCGGATTTCCAAACCATCCTTG
>DASSKX010000225.1:0-2363 GCA_035689925.1 Acidobacteriaceae bacterium | reverse complement strand
CCGAGTACCTGAAGTGCGTAATCGTCGAAGTGGAATAGGGCATAGGGAGTAGGGGACAGGGTATAGGTGTGTGTGTAGCGTGGACTTCTTAACCGGGAGTCCTAAACGCTATACCCCATACGCTGCCTCTTCACGTCAGTGCCGCGTACTCCGGCGAAAGCTCGCGCAGCCTGCGCACCACTTCGGCCAGCCGCTCCGCCACGAAATCGATCTCTTCCTCGGTGTTGAAGCGCCCGACCCCGAAGCGAATGCTGCTGTGCGCCGTCTCATCGTCGAGCCCGATGGCGCGCAGCACGTGCGACGCCTCGATCTTCGCCGAGGTGCAGGCTGATCCGCTCGAAAGCGCGACATCCCGCAGCCCCACCATCAGCGACTCGCTGTCGACGTGCTCGAAGGTCATGTTCAGATTGCCCGGCAGCCGATGCTGCACATCGCCGTTCACCCGCACGCGGTCGAGGGAAGCCTCGATCTTCGCCTGCAGCCGGTCGCGCAATGCGGCAAGCCGCAGCGACTCGGCCTGCATCTCCGCCGCAGCCAGCGCGCAGGCCGCACCCAGCGCGACGATTCCCGGGATATTCAGCGTTCCGGAGCGCATCCCGCGCTCGTGGCCGCCGCCGTGCATCTGCTCCGCCACCGCGATCCGCGGGCTCCGCTTGCGCACGTACAGCGCGCCCACACCCTTCGGCGCATAAATTTTGTGTCCTGAGATGGACAGCAGGTCGATCCCGCTCCGATGCACATCCAACGGCACCTTGCCCGCCGCCTGCGCCGCATCGGTGTGGAACAGGACGCCCCGCTCGCGGCAGAGCGCGCCAATTTCGTCGACAGGCTGAATCGTCCCAATCTCGTTATTTGCAACCATGATGGATACAATCAGCGGCAGCGATTCATCCATCGCCCGCCGCAAATCGTCGATGCGGACCCGCCCCTGCGGATCGACGCCCAGCACCGTCACCCGGCAGCCCTGCTTCTGGAGCCACTTGCACGGATCGAGCACCGCGTTGTGCTCCGTCGCCTGCGTGATCACGTGGATCGGCCGCTGCGGATCTGCCGCCCGCGCCGCCTCCACCACACCCTTCAGCGCGAGGTTGTTGCTCTCCGTCGCGCCGCTGGTGAAGACGATCTCCTTTGCCGTCGCGCCAATCAGCTTCGCCACCTGCTCCCGCGCCGCCTCGACGGCATGGTCGGCGGCCCAGCCAAAGCTGTGGCTGCGGCTGGCGGCGTTGCCGTAGGTGTCGGTCAGATACGGCATCATCGCTTCGAGCACCCGGGGATCGATGGGCGTCGTGGCGTGGTTGTCGAGATAGATGGGCAGCTTCATCAGCCCCAGATTACATCCGGATGCTTACGAGTTCCGGAGGCTTCTGCGCATCCGCAGGCGGCTCCGCCAGATCCGCGATGCTGATGCTGCGCAGCAGGCCGCTGATCGAGTCGTTCACCCGCGCCAGCGGCTCCCGGATGGTGCACGAATCCGTCAGCTCGCAGCCGTCGTGGCTGGTGCCGCAGGAGGTAATGAACAGCGGCCCGTCGATGGCGTGGATCACCTCGAAAGCCGAAATCTCCCGCGGATTCTTGAGCAGGGAATACCCGCCGCTCATCCCGGCATGCGAACGCAGAATCCCGACCTTTGCCAGCCGCTGCAGGATCTTCGCCAGCAACTGCGGCGGAATATGGTAAGCCTCGGCAATATCCCGGGCGCTGAGCGAGGTTTGGTTCGGATGCTCGGCGAGGAATTTCAGAGCCATCAGGCCATAATCGGCTTTTTTGGTGAGCCGGAGCATAGGGGTCCCAGTAGTAGTTTACCGTGTTTGGCGGCCTGAACGGCTGAATTTGCCAGTCGAATGGTTACGGACAGCGCCCGATCAGCGCGGCACGGCCGGCAGGCTCAGCCGCGCCGCCCGTCTGCGCGTATGCACCACAATCGCCGCATGGATGCCAACGGCAACCAGCAGGCCAACAAGGTGTTGTCCCCAGCCAATGCCGGGATCGCGCAGCGCCATCTGCAACGTGAAGAAGCCCAGCGGCAGAAACAGCAGCAGCGCCGTCCAGAGCCCCGGATTGTACCCGCGCGTGATCACTGCCCCCAGCAGGTGCGCCGCCGCGTTCACGAGGACCAGATAGACCGCCGCCAGTCCCCAGCCGTGGGCGATTAAGGCCGCTGCATAGAGCGAGGCGAGGGTCACGCCCCAGACACCAGGCAGGTTGATCCACAGTACCGCCAGCGGGGTCAGCGCCTCCACTCCATGAAAGATCTGCTGGTTCACAAAGCGGCGGAAGCGATCGCCCGTGTGCTCCTCCACCTGATGCAGCATATAAACCGGCGTGTGCAGGTAGATGAGGAAGACGAAGCCGCTCGCGCGCAG
>DASSKX010000224.1:0-3880 GCA_035689925.1 Acidobacteriaceae bacterium | reverse complement strand
CCAGTGTTGGCATCTTCTTCGGCGTTTATCCCGCGCGCAAAGCAGCGATTCTCGACCCCATCGTTGCCCTCCGGTCGGAGCTATAGCCCATGAAAGCAACGAACTCCCGCGAATCCGTCCGCATGGCACTCGATACCGTGCGCGCCAACAAGCTGCGCTCCGGGCTGACCATTCTCGGCATCGTCATCGGCGTGGCGACGGTCATCACGATCTCCTCGCTGATCAATGGCGTGAACAACCGCGTCGCCGACATCGCGAGCCAGTTCGGCACGAATGTCCTCTGGGTATTCCGGTGGAACTTCATCGGCATCCGGCCTACGACCGAGATGCTGGCCCGCAAACAGCTGAGCCTGGACGATGCCTACGCCGTCGAGAAGTTGCCGCACGTTGTAGGAGTCAATGCCGGCCGCCAGTATTCGAACTGGCAGCTTGGCGTCGGTTACGTCGCCGTCCAGTACAAGGACAAGAAGGTCCAGAACACAACGCTCGAAGGCGACCTGCCGTCGTTTGCCAAGGTCGATGACGTCCAGTTGCAGGAGGGCCGGCCGTTCACGGCGGAAGAAGAGTTTCGCCGGGCCGACGTCTGTGTTCTCGGCCACGACACAGCAGAAAAGCTCTTCGGCACCGAAGATCCCATCGGCAAGGAAGTCATCGTCAACGGCGACGTCTTTACCGTCATCGGGGTGCTCGACAAGTTCAAGCAGTTATTCGGGGGCGGCAGCAATCCCAACGACAACAAAGCCGTCTTCCCCATGAGCACGTTCCATAAGATTCACCCGGAGATTCTGGACACCATCATCTCGGTCAAGTACGACGACTCGAAGAACAAATCCATGGTGACCGAAGAGATCCGGATGCTGCTGCGCGAGCGCCGTCGGGTGCGGTCCGATAAGGATGACGACTTCTCGATCTTCGGGCCGGACAACATTCTCGACCTCTGGGGTCAGATCACCTCCGGGCTGGTCATCTTCATGTTCGCCGTCTCCAGCGTCGGCCTGCTGGTCGGCGGCATCGGCGTGATGAACATCATGCTGGTTTCGGTCACCGAGCGAACGCGAGAGATCGGGGTGCGCAAGGCCATCGGAGCGACCAAACGAAACGTCCTGATCCAGTTCAGCTTTGAGGCCATGACCTTGTGCGCTGTCGGCGGCGTCATCGGCATCCTGATCGGGACCATCCTCACGCTGGTCATTCGCTACGGCTTCAGGTTCCCGGCCAGCATGTCGACCTTCTGGACGGTGACCGGCTTCGTCGTGTCGTGCCTGATCGGTCTTGTCTTCGGCATCTACCCCGCCTGGAAGGCAGCCACCCTCGATCCCATCGAGGCGCTCCGCTACGAATAGCAACATCGTCCAAAAAGGGTGGCCATCGGCTAAGTCGTTGAAGGAAAAGCTGCGTGTCCTGGGGGATTAACTCACTCGGGAATATCTGAAGAGTTACCGTCTCTCAGGAGGTCCTTGAACGGTTCCTCGTTTGCCGGCGGGCGGTTGGATGGGTTGGGGGAATTGACGAAGAAGATATTGACGCACGGGTTAATCCACCAGCGCACGCTCCCTTATTTCAACGACTTGGCCATTGCCAAAGGATTTTTCGGCAAGATCGTTGCGCCAGCACTCCGCGTGCTTGGTGCCTGAGCTTTGTGCTCCGCAGTGCGCTATGATGGGAATACTCGGCGGATCCCCGCCCCGCAACCCTATGTCCAGAAGTTTCAGCCGCACCGTCCTCGCCCTTTCTGTCGCCATCGTCCTGATTGTGCTCTTCGGAGGCTTCGGCCCCGCGGGCGTTAACGCCAGCCAGAGCGACGGTGCGTACCGCCAGATGGGCGTGTACGAGGAAGTCCTCCACAAGATTCAGACTGACTACGTCACCGATCCCAACATTCAGCTGGTGACAGCCGGCGCCCTGCACGGGCTGCTCGAGTCCCTCGACGCCGACTCGAGCTATCTGACGCCGCCCGAGTACCAGACCTTCGTCGCGCACCAGCACGAAGGCCAGGCGCGCATCGGCATGGACGTCTCGAAGCGCTACGGCTACGGCAGCGTGGTCTCGGTGATCCCGGGCAGTCCGGCCGCGAATGCCCACATTGAAGACGGCGATCTGATCGAGTCCATCGACCATAAGACCACCCGCGACATGTCGGTCGCGATGATTCGGCTGCTGCTCGAAGGCAAACCGGGCTCGACCGTCACCTTCGAAGTGGTCCGCCCGCGCAAGCCTGAGCCGGATGAAGTCACTCTCACGCGGACGGCGGTCGCGATCCCGGCGCTCGGCCAGCAGCAGTACGAGAACTCCAGCATCCTGTATCTGAAGCCCGTGATCCTGAGCAAAGAGCGCGTGGACCAGATCGTCGCCCGCCTGCGCGAGATGCCGAAGGACAACAACAAGAAGGTCCTGCTCGATCTGCGCGACGTGGCGGAAGGCGATCCGCAGCAGGGGCTCCGGCTGGCTAACGCCTTCATTCAGTCCGGAACACTCGCAACTCTCCAGGGCCAGACGGTTCCGACGCAGACCTTCTCAGCGGATGCCGCGAACTTCGTTACTTCCGCGCCGCTGGTCGTGCTTGTGAACCACGGCACGGCTGGAGCGGCCGAACTAACCGCGGCTGCGATTCTCGACAAGAAGCGCGGCGACGTGGTGGGTGACCGTACCTTCGGTGAAGGCGGACAGCAGAAGACGATCCCGCTACCCGACGGCTCGGCGCTGCTGCTGACGGTTGCCAAGTACCAATCGCCCTCCGGCAAGAAGATCGAAGACGATGCGGTCACGCCGAATGTCGTCGTCAGCGAAAACATCGACCAGTTGCTGAATGAGACGGAGGACAACACTCCGACGGAGCAGCGGCCGGACGATCAGCTGAACAAGGCGCTCGAGATTCTGAAGCAGAAGAGCGCGTAAGCAAGATTTCGATTGCTGGTTCACGGCACGGTGCGAGCCGTGCCCTGCCTGCGCGCGGGAAGAAGCGGCAACCGGGAGGGAAGGCGAGCAGGGCGTTCGATCGATGCCGGGTTACAACCTCATTACGCCGTCTCCCGACGACAACCAGAGCGAAACAAAGACACTCGGCCGGCGCGTCAGACGTGACGACTCCGGCTTTGAGCCACCCTCCGAAGGCCGCAGAGTCGCCGCCGGCATCATCTTTGCCTTTCTCATTCTTCTCTCCGCTGCGGTCGGCAGCCTCTCGGGTCTGATGCTGGTCTATTCGGTCGACCTGCCGCAGATCGACGAACTGGAGCACTACCGGCCGTCCACAACGACGGAGCTGTATGACGTGCACGGACGCAGCTTCGGCAGCTTTGCCCTCGAACGCCGCGTCGTTATCGGCTTCAACGACTTCTCTCCGCTCCTGCGCCAGGCAGTCCTCTCCATTGAAGACCGCAACTTCGAAAATCACTGGGGCATCAATCTCGTCCGGGTTCTGGGAGCTTTGTGGCATGACGTGAGCTCCAAAGGGCGCGCGCAGGGAGCCTCAACGCTGACCATGCAACTGGCGCGGAATCTCTTCCTCTCAAACGACCGGACGCTGACGCGCAAGCTGCAGGAGATCTTTCTGTCGCTGCAGATCGAGCACCGCTTCACGAAGGAACAGATCTTCACGCTCTACGGTAATCAGATTTACCTGGGCAGCGGCGTTTACGGCTTTGAGGCGGGGTCGGAATACTACTTCTCGAAGCACGCGAAGGATCTGACGCTCCCTGAGGCGGCGCTGCTGGCTGGATTGCCCAAAGGACCGAGCGAGTTCTCCCCGATCATGAACCCGGAGCGCGCCTTTCGCCGCCGCAACGTGGTGATCGACGCCATGCTCGAGGACGGGGATATCACCGCCTCGCAGGCCGAAGGTGCACGATCGGCGCCGCTGGGATTGCACCTGCAGCCTCCGCCG
>DASSKX010000223.1:0-3502 GCA_035689925.1 Acidobacteriaceae bacterium | reverse complement strand
ACTGCGCCTTCAGTCCGTCCAGCATCGAGACGATGTGGCTCGGATGC
The DNA here is from genome assembly GCA_035689925.1 of Acidobacteriaceae bacterium. GTDB lineage: Bacteria > Acidobacteriota > Terriglobia > Terriglobales > Acidobacteriaceae > Palsa-343. The sequence goes on along the minus strand of DASSKX010000223.1, from coordinate 3,455 downwards.
CCGGTGTAGTTGCCGAGCAGAACCTTCGTCTGATCGGCAAGCGGGCCGACGACAGCGATGTTGCGGATCCCCGCCTTCAGCGGCAGCGTGCCGTCGTTCTTCAGCAGCACCATCGACTCCTCGGCCAGCTTGCGCGCATAGTCGCGGTGCTCGGCGCTGTCCAGTTCCTTCGCATCGGTCTTCGCATATGGCACCTGGTCCGCTGGATCGAACAGGCCCAGCTTGACGCGCGCCGTGAACAGCCGCACCAGCGCCGTGTCGATGGCGCTCTCGCTTAAATAGCCTTGCCGCACCGCATCGACATATGGCCGGTAGTCGTGATCGTCCGTCACCTTCGCCAGGAAATCGATGCACTCGTTGTCCATGCCGCGCTCGAGCGAGATGGCAGAAGCCTGCGCCTGCGTCGCCCGGTAACGGTGCCCGCTGAAGATGTCCCGCACCGCTCCACAGTCAGAAACCACATAGCCCTGGAAGCCCCACTTTCCGCGCAGCTGATCCTCGAGCAAAAACTGATTCGCGCAGGCAGGCTGTCCGTTGATCGCGTTGTACGCGCACATCACCGAGTCGGCCTTGCCCTCGGTGATCGCCGCGCGGAAGGCCGGCTCGTAGGTGTCGAGTTCATCGTGCCGGCTCACGTCCACGTCGGCGAAGTGGCGCGTCGGCTCCGGTCCGCTGTGCACCGCATAGTGCTTCGGCGTTGCGATCACGCGGAAATACTTCGGATTGTCACCCTGCATTCCGGTCACGAACGCCACGCCCATCCGGCCGGTGAGGAACGGATCCTCGCCATACGTCTCCTGCCCGCGACCCCAGCGCGGGTCGCGAAAGATATTGAGATTCGGCGCCCAGAAATCGAGCCCTCCCATGATGCCCTTGTGTTCGGCTTTAACGTCCTGCACATGTTTAATGCGGCCCTCGATGCCGATGTCGGTCGCCATCGCATGCACTCCCGGCACGTCGAACGTCGCAGCAAGTCCGATGGGCTCAGGGAATTCCGTTACGCCGCTGTCGATCACCCCATGCAACGCCTCGCTCCACCAGTTGTAGGCAGGAACGCCCAGCCGTGGGATGGGTCGAGCATCGTTCACCAGCTGCGACGCCTTCTCCTCCAGTGTCATGTGAGACACCAGCTCCTTCGCGCGTGCCTCCGGGGACAACCGCGTGTTCATCCATGGCTGGCTCGAAGCCTCCTGGGCGATCGCACACGGCACAACAGCAGCACCCAGCAGCACTCCCGCGCAGATCACTCGCAATGCAAAACACTTCATGATTTGGTCTCCTCAATCAGGACGGACGTAAACGTTTTCTTCCGGGCAACTCGGCTACATCGCTTTACCGCTGCCCAAAATACCACGACTGTGCGTCGCTTGTTTTCCTTCTTCCGCTGATGCGCTTTGATCAGTGACTCCGCGGGTCACTTTGCACACAGTATTGAACGAGCAGGCCCGCAATCGGCGCGATCACCGGCCGCCGTGGGTGGAGAAAGATTCTTGCTGAAGAACGGCATCACGTGGTTCTGAATGCGATCGGCAACAGCGCTGGTGTGGGTGCCGTGATACATCTCGAAACTATTCCTGATCCCATACCTGTCCAGAATGTCGTGGAGTTTCTGCGTATCGAAGCGAAGGCCGTCCTGATCGCCTACGTCTTCGGCGATGGCGTGGTACTCCTTCAGGTTGTCGATGTACTGGTCGATGAACGCGAGCGGTGCATTGGCCGCAAATTTCGCCTGCACTTCGGGCTGTGGCACGCCGTCTTTCATCGGAAGGTCCAGGTACAGCGGCGGGTTCTTCGGATCCGGCGCCCACGCCGCTGCCGAAGCAAGTTGCGCACGCTGGAAGAACGACATGCTCGCCGAGTCAGCCGGAGATTTCATCCCCGCCACGGCCGCTTCGAATTGCTTCTCCGCCTCCTGCCACTTCGCTGCGTCCATCCCCGGCGGCGGACTCGACGGACGTACCGACAGGCAGCACGGGCTCATGATGTAGAGGCTGCCGAAGACATCCGGATGCTTCATGCCGATGCGCGTGGCCCCATACCCGCCCATCGAGTGCCCTACGAGGCCGCGGCTCATGCGGTCGGGGATGGTTCGGTAGTGCGCGTCGATATACGCGACAAGATCGTGGTAGATGAACTTCTCGAAGTTGCCGGTCGCCTCGGAACTGGAATACATCGATCCGTTGAAGGCAGTCTTCGAATCCGGCAGAACGACAATCATCTCCTTCGATCCCTGCGCAAACGCACCCTCGATCGTCTGCGGCACATGAATCTCGTGCGTCCACTGCTCCGCGCCAATGGAGTAGCCGTGCAGGGCGTACACCACCGGATACCGGCGCTGCTCGTCCTTCTGGTAACTGGGCGGCAGGAACACGATGACGTCCCGGTCGGCCGATTCCCCGTCGAGATTGCCCTCGATCGCAGGTGAGTGCACCTTGATACGTTCGACCGTCACGGGCTTCGCACCGGGAACGGGCGCCGGCACTTCCGTTTGCACCTGCGCGAATACCGGGCCGGCACCTGCCACAGCCAGCAAAGTCAAAACAGGCAAAGCGACGAGCAGCTTTCCCCTGATCATCGTTGGGTCACTCCGATTCTTCGGTTCTGTTGGAGTTAGCGTCTGAGCGATACAACCTGCTCTCCACGCGCATGAGTGTGCGAGATGCCGGCCTCGCGCGCAGCACACCATCCTGCCTAATTATTCCGCCGCACAGCCGTCGTCTGTTGGCCCGCCGACTGAAACAGCCGCGGGGCGAAGTCCTTCAGATCCCTCCGCCACGTCTGCCACTCATGCGCCGTGCCCGGAGACTCATAGAAGACGTGCTGGACCTTGCCCTCGTCCAGCGAAGCATGTAGGCCTTCCAGCCCCGACTTCATCATCGCCGGCTCGTCCGTTCCCACGCCGACCCACAGCAGATGCACCCGCTTCGCAAATGCTGCCGGATCGGCCATCGCCCCATGGAACGCTGTTTTCGTGTCCAGCTTTTTGTTGCCCATCGCGAACACGTTGGCCGCTCCGCTGAAGCCGCCGATGTACGAGAACAGGTCGAGGCGATCGAAGGTCACCTGAAACGTCTGCATGCCTCCCATCGACAGCCCGGCCATCGCGCGGTGGTCCCGATCGGCAACGGTCCTGAACGTCTTGTCGATGAACGGAATCAGCGCCTGCGTCATGTCGTCTTCGAACGCGCCCATCCGCTCCTGCATCACCTTCATCATCTCCGGCGATCCGAATGGCTTTCCCGTCAGGTCCGGAACCTGGTAGCCCGCGCGACTCGCATAGCCATTGGCCATGACCACGATCATGGGTTTCGTGCTTCCGCTCGCGATCAGGTTGTCGAGAATAAAGTTCGCCTTGCCCTGCCGGATCCACCCCGATTCGTCTTCGCCGCCCCCGTGCTGCAGATAAAGCACCGGGTAGCGGCTCTTCGCTGTGTCATAGCCTGACGGCAGATAGA
>DASSKX010000222.1:0-3944 GCA_035689925.1 Acidobacteriaceae bacterium | reverse complement strand
ATGCCGCCCTGGACGTATCCCCACATGCCGGGCATGCCGCCAAGTCGGCCGGAGGCGTGATGGAAGCGGATGGAGGCGGTGCCGGGGTCGAAGGGGCTGGCGTTGGTGCCGATGACGCCCTGGCCGAGGTAGGCGGTCTGGAGGCGCTCGTCGCTGAGATAGTACGCGACGAACTCGGCCATCGACCAGTCGTAGAGCAGGTGGCGCGCTTCTTCGTCCGTTCCGAGGCGGGCGTCGATCGCTTCGGGCGTGGGGGCGTCGCCGATCCAGCAGTCGCCGTCGCCGGGTGGACGCAGGGCATCGCGCAGGCGGCGGAGGGTGTCGTTCATGGCGCGCCAGCCTTCGACGTCGGCGGGAGCGAAGCGGCGGACCTCTTCTTCGCAGCGGGCATCGTCGTCCCAAAGCTGAATGCTGGAGCCGTCGAGGAAAGGGACGAAGAGGCCGTTGACGGCGGGGGTCCAGCGGAATCCGCGGGCGGGGAGACTGAGTTCGTCGATGATGCGGGGGTGGAGGAGGCCGGCGAGGTAGGCGCAGGGGGACATACGCACGTCGGGGAAGCGCTCGGGGAAGGGCTGCTCGATGGTGCAGGCTCCGCCAACACGGGTGCGGCTTTCCAGCACGAGGACACGCTGACCGCCGCGCGCGAGGTAGGCGGCGCAGGCGAGGCCGTTGTGTCCGGCGCCGACGATGATCGCGTCCCAGGGACGGGCGGCGAGTTCGCGGACGGGGGCGGGGAGGCCGATGGCGCCGAGGACGGCGGCAGTCGGGGATGTGGAGGGCGGGCTCATGCCTTCAGCGTGGTTTCTCCGGCTGCCAGTATCTCTGAACGCGGGGTGGTGGGGAAGGGGCTGGCCGGTTGCCGGGAGAAATTCGACGTGGAGGAGACGATTGTTGGTGGCTTGGGTCCGAACTGATGGGTGGAGGCGATGCGGTGTCGGAGGAGGGCTGGAGATTTCTTTCCGAGGGAGCAGCCTGGCTAAGTGCACTTAGGTTATTTCCGTGTATTACTCATGCGACTTACTCCTGAACAGCAAAAATCGCAACACGGTAACTGCGGCGCGAGTTATTGCGAGATTAGTTTATTCCCAGGTGGTAACGTGGCGAGTTATTCTCTGCTTTTCCACAGGATAAGTCATTGACGGACCTTGCTGGAACGGCGAGGCTACGGTCATGGAAAGCCCTGAGTCGTGGCATGGATGCGTCCACTGCGAGGCTGTTTATCAAGGGAACGATCGGTGGAACTTTTGCCCAGTCTGCGGTGTGCCACTGGATTCGGTCACGCTGAAGCCCGGCCCGCTGGAAATCCAGCACAAACTGGCTTACACGATTCGCGAAGCATCGAGGCTGACGGGGCTTTCGCGCCAGACGATCACACGCATGTTTGAACGCGAACAGGGCGTGATTGTTATGAGGCGTGCGGAGAGTGAGCGCAAGTACCGGAGCATCCGGATTCCGCGTCCGGTGTACGAGCGGGTGATCCGGACGCTGCAGGTCCGGTAGGCGAACCTCCTCCATTCCGGCGGGCGGCATGCTGGCCGGCATGCGGATCCGCCGTTTTCGCTCACGTGGCTGGCGCTGGCTGGCTGCTCCTTCGTGCTGAGCTTGCGCGTCGGGTGAAGCGAGGCGACGCAACACGCTCGCTGCAGAATGACCTTGCTTCCACTTGACAGCCAAGTGCAGCTGGGTGGATGATGGGCGCCTCTACTTGGACGCCCAGTGAAGAACACGCCAATTCCGATTTTGCAGGGGACGCTGGATCTGATGATCCTGCGCACGCTCGCGACGCTCGGGCCGCGCCATGCGTACGCGATCGCTACGCGGCTGGAGCAGATTTCAGACGAGCTGCTGAAGGTGAACCAGGGAACTCTCTATCCCGCGCTCGTCCGGCTGGAGCAGAACGGATGGATCAAAGGCACATGGGGCAAGACGGAGAGCAACCGGGAGGCCAAGTACTACGCAGTGACAAAAGCGGGACTCAGGGCCCTGGAGGAGGAGACGCAACGCTGGCGGCAGCTGGCCGGCGTGGTGGAAAAGCTGCTGACGGAGGAACCATGATGCACGCTCTTCTGATGCGAACCATTGCCAAGTTAAGGAATCTGTGGCTCTCGCACCGGGCCGATGACGAGCTGGAGAGGGAGATTGCGCTGCATGTTGCGCTGCTGGAAGAGGAGTACGCGCGGCGCGGCCTGTCGGAGGAAGCAGCGCGCACGGCGGCGCGGCGAACGCTGGGCGGAATCGAACAGGCGAAGCAGGCGCATCGGGATCAGCGCTCCATTCTCTGGCTGGAGCAGACGCGGCAGGATCTGCGCCATGCGTGCCGGACGTTCGCGCGGAATCCGGGATTCACGATGCTGGCCGTGGTCACGCTGGCGCTGGGCATCGGCGTGAATACGACGCTGTTCACGGCGTATGACGCGGTCGCGCTGAAGCCGCTGCCCGTTGCCGATGCCGCGCGCGTGGTGCGGATGGAGCGGTGGTTCGTGCATGGCTGGCTTGGCGACGTGCAGTATGGTTTTTCGTGGCCCGAATACCTCTATTGCCGCGAGCATCAGGGGGTCTTTTCGGATGTGGTGGCTGCGAGCTCGCCGGTGCGCGTGCTGGCTGTAATGTCCGGGAGCGGCGGCCAGACGCAGCCCAGGACGCTGGACGGGCAGCTGGTCTCCGGCAACTATTTCCGCAGCTTCGGAGTGGACGCTGGACTGGGACGCACCTTCGGTGCGGATGAGGATCGCGCACCCGGAGCCAATCCTGTTGTCGTGCTGAGCTATGCCTTCTGGCAGCGCGAATTTCACGGAGATTCCCGCGTGATTGGGAAGCTGGTGAAGCTGAATGGCGCGCCGTATTCGGTGATCGGCGTCGCTCCCCAGGAATTCACCGGGACGTCGCTGCTGCCGCGCGTGCCGGATTTCTGGGCTCCTGCGTCGATGCAGGCGCAGCTGGTGAGAGGTCAGGACTGGCTGCACCAGCCGACCGACTACCGATTCCAGATTCTGGCGAGGCTGAAGTCTGAGGTTGGATTGAAGACAGCCGAGGCCGAGACGGCGGCGCTGATCCGCCAATTCTCGTCGAGCTACATCACGCGCGAGCCTACGCGCACGGTGACGCTCGAGCACACAGCGTTTTTTGGCAACACCGAGGACCCCCGATTCGAAGCGGGCGTTGCCGCGCTGATGCTGATCGTCGCGATGGTGCTTTTTGTGGCGTGCGCGAATGTGGCGAACATGCTGCTGGCCCGGGGCGCGGTGCGACAGCGGGAAATCAGCGTGCGGCTGGCGCTGGGTGCGAGCCGGTCGCGCGTGATCCGGCAGCTGATCACGGAAAGTGTCCTGCTCGCGCTGATGGGTGGAGTGGCGGGCCTCGCGCTCTCGCTCGGGGCAACGAGGCTTCTCCGGGTGGCGGTGACGCAAATATTAACAGCGCAGCTGGGCAGCGATTTTGTTTTCAGCCTGAATCTGAATCCGGACGCGCGCGTTCTGGCTTACGCGCTGGTTCTTTCTCTCATCGCGGGCGTGGTGTTTGGATTGTCGCCCGCGCTGCAGTTCAGCAAGCCGGAGCTGGCGACATCGATCCGCGACGAGAGCACGTCGTTCGGTCATCGTCTGCGGCGTTCGCGCCTGCGCAGTCTGCTGATCGGCGGCCAGGTGGCAATATCGATGCTGCTGCTGACCTGCTCGGGCCTGCTGGTGCGCGGGCTGATGAAATCACAAAACGCCGATCCTGGATTTGATACGCGCCAGGTGTTTCTTCTGCTCGGGGACTATGGAGACAATGCGGCGACTTCGCTGGCGCGGTTCCATCGATTGTTCGATCGGCTGCAGGATGTGCCGGAAGTGGCGAGCGTCAGCTATGGCCGCGGGCCGATGATGGGCACGTGGGCGCCGCCGATGCGCATCGGAGAACCGGGGTCGACGGAGGGCGTCGAGCAGGGGAAGACGCTTGCGAGC
>DASSKX010000221.1:0-4314 GCA_035689925.1 Acidobacteriaceae bacterium | reverse complement strand
GTCAGGTACTCCACGCCGAAGTTGTTGGCCGGCTGGATACCCTGGAAATGCGCTTTGATCAGAGTGCGGCCGTTGAGGCTGCTGACGTCAGCATCTCCCTTGATGTCGGGCGCGAGACTTGTGCCGCGGAAGCCAACTTTGGAGGAGCCGCTGCGGTGGAAGTAGTTGATGGCGGGGATGTCGCGCGATACGACGTTGATCTTGTAGATCGGCTCACCGTTGGCGGTTTCGCCCTGGGGTCCCTGGCCGTTCTGCGGCCATTGCTGTGTCGTCGTGGGATTTTGCTCCTGCGCGAGAACCATGCCGCATCCCAAAAAGAGAATTCCTGCTAAAAGCCCGTAGCGTCTCATGTCCAGCTCCCTCTGAGTCGTTCGTGGTCTGTCTACATAGAAAGATGCCGACAGTCCCGCGGGTGTGACCTTCACGGGAAGAAGCTGTGCTTTGTTGCGTCGATGAAGGGGCAGGCGCGAGCGGCTGATTATGATGGGGTTGCATGCCGGTAGCGATGATGGTTCTCGAAATTCGCATTGAGCACGCCCATTCGCTCAAAGACCGGCGGCAGGTGGTCCGCAGTCTGAAGGAGAAGCTGGCGCACGGCTTCAACGTGTCGGTTGCGGAACTGGATGAGGCGCTTACGTGGCAATCGGCCACGCTGGGGATTGCGGCGATCTCCCGCAGCCGGGATTATCTCGGCGGGCAAATGCGGGAGATTGAGAGCGCAGCCGTCCGCATTGCCGGGGGCCTGGGCGCAGAACTGACAGCCAGCTGGGAGTTTCTGGACGATGGTCTGGACGGGGATGGTCTGGAGGACCCCGGTGGGTAACACCATTTAGTTACCAAATCTACTGCCAACTAGAGGTTGAGATGGCCGAAGAGGGGCGATATACTGCGGCGAATTCCTTCCCAGACGGGCTGGATTCGGGGTCCTGACCGGACCCGCCGCTGCACTCGCCTTCATTTGCCCGTCCCGTCTGCAAGGGCCCACCGTAAGTCCGGCAGAATGAGGCATTTCGGCTTCCCAATTCGGAGTTGTCTGATGGCAGCCCTCGTGGCGCTGCTCCCGGCTGCTCGTCCGGCATCGGCTCTCGATCCACACAAGGCGATTACCCAATACGTGCAAAGCACGTGGAATGATGAGTCGGGATTACCGGAAAATTCTGTTCATGCGCTTGCCCAGACGCCGGACGGGTACCTCTGGGTCGGGACCGAGGAGGGGCTGGCCCGCTTTGACGGGGTGCGGTTCGTCACGCTGACCTCGCACAATTCCCCGGGCCTGTCGTCCAGCCTGATTCAGGCACTGGCGGCCAGCCACGACGGGACGCTGTGGGTGGGAACGGACAGCGGCCTTAGCCACTTCCGCCCCTCGGTGACGGAGGTTCACGGCGGCTCGTTTACCACCCTGACGATCCGGGATGGGCTGACGGACAACAACATCACGGCACTCTGCGAGGACCGCGAGGGCGCGCTGTGGGTGGGAACGGCGCTCGGCCTGAATCGCGTCACCGACGGCCACGTGGAGAACTGGACCAGCGGCCATGGTTTGGCGGATGCGGCGGTTCGCGCAATTGCGGTCGATTCGGGAGGCACGCTTTGGGTCGCGACGGAAAATGGGCTATCGCGCTTTGAAGACGGCCATTTCGTCACCTTCACGACGAAGGATGGGCTGCCCGGCAACACCATTACCTCGCTCGCGCCGGCGCCCGATGGGTCGCTGTGGATCGGAACCGTGGCGCATGGAATTGCCCAGATCGAGCAGGGCCGGATCATCGTTCCGAAAACGCCGCTGCCGTGGAAAGAGATTGTCGGGTTGCAGGCCGATCGCGACGGCTCGCTCTGGATTGCGTTCGACCGGCACGGTATCGGGCGGCTCTACGGCGAGAAACTGGAGTTGTACGGCGTCTCGCGCGGCCTGCCCAGCGATCTGTGCTCGAACGCGATGTTTGAGGATCGCGAGGGCAATTTGTGGGTCGGCATGCTGGATTCCGGCGCGGTGCAGCTGCGCGACGCACGCTTCTCGGTCTTCGGCAAGGCTGAGGGCCTGAGCGGCAACTACATCGGCGAACTGGTGCAGGGGCAGGACGGCAGCATCTACATCGGAGCCGACAACAACGGCGTTGACCGGCTCTTCCCTGACGGTCATGTCGAGGTGCTGAACCAGCGGAATGGGCTGCCGAATCAGGCCGTGTATTCGCTGCTCGTCACGCGCGACGGCAGCCTGTGGATTGGATATCGACGGGGCACGCTGGCGCGCTGGAACAACGGCCGCGTGACGGTCTATCACGACCCGGGAGCAGAAGACGCGTCGCTCAATGCCCTGTTCGAAGATCGCGATGGGCATATCTGGGTTGGGTATAACCCGAAGGGTTTCGCTGAGTTCGTGCATGGCGAATTTCGCCACGTCACCGACACGGGCATCGTCCGGTACATCACGCAGTCGAGCGACGGATCGCTGTGGCTGGCGGTGGATGGCGGAGGCGTACAGCGGTACTTTCACGACAAGATCACCCGCTACACCACCGCGGACGGACTGCCTGGCGACCATGTGATGTACGTCCACGCTGACGCGGAAGGCAGCATCTGGGCCGGAGTGTCGGGCGGCGGGATCAGCCGTATCCGCGAAGGCAGGGTGGTCTCGTGGACACCCAACATGGGAATTCCGGACACGACGATCGGATCGATCCTCGAGGACAACGCCGGCAATCTGTGGCTGGGCGGCGATAACGGAATTTCACGAGTCGCCAAGGCGGAATTGGAACGCACGGCAGGGGTTCGCGGCGCGAGTGTCCATGCGGTGACGTACGGGCAGGCAGATGGGCTGCGCATCCCCGAGACTCTGTTCGGCAGCATGCCGTGCGCGTGGAAGGCTCGCGACGGCCGACTTTGGTTTGCAACGATTGGCGGAGCGGCCGTGGTGGATCCGGCGCACATGCCGCTGAACCGCGTCGTGCCGCGCGTGCTGATTGAACACGTGGCGTTCAACGATCGACGTCTGCCGCTGACCGACGGCATCCGCGTGGGGCCAGGGTCAGGCAATCTGGAAGTTGCGTTTACGGCTGCCAGTTTTGTCGCGCCACAGCTGGTGCGTTTTCGCTACCGCATGTACGGGCTCGATAAAGACTGGGTGACGGCGGATGCGCGCAGCGCGCGTTATGCGAATCTGCCGCCGGGTCACTACACGTTTGTCGTCGAGGCGGAGAGTCCGGACCAGCTCTGGAATCGTCCGCGCGCGACGTTCAGCTTTGTGGTGCGGCCGCCGCTGACGGAAACGCCGCTGGCTTATGTTCTTTACGGGCTGATTGCGCTGGTGCTTGCGTGGGCGATTGTTGCGTTCCGCACGCGGAGCCTGATACGCCGGCAATGGGAGCTGACGCGCGTGGTCGCCGAACGCACGGCGCAGCTGGAAGCGGAGAAGGCGGCTCTGGAGGTCGCGCGCCGCGAGCTGCACATTCAGGCGACGCACGATGCGCTGACTGGGCTCTTCAATCGCGCGGCGATTCTGGAACACCTGGAACGCGAGGTCTCTCGCTCGGTGCGGGATGGACAGCCGATGGGCGTGATCCTGGCGGATCTGGATGATTTCAAGCAGATCAACGACAACTACGGGCACATCTGCGGGGACAACATCCTGCGCGAAACGGCGTCACGCCTGCGTGCTGCCGCTCGCGGATACGACCTGGTGGGCCGCTATGGCGGGGAGGAATTCCTGATCATTCTGCCGGGATGGGACATGAGCGTTGCGCCGGGCCGCATTGACGATCTGCTCGATGCGTTCCGCTCACGGAAGTTCAAGGTGACCGGCAGCGAGATCCAGCTCACGTGCAGTCTGGGCGTCGCCACGTTCCGGCCGGGCGTCGATCCGGAAGACGTGTGGGAAGTGCTGAGCCGCGCCGACACTGCTCTCTACGTAGCGAAGAATTCCGGGCGCAACAACGCCAGCTTCGAAGTGCGCTCGAACTAGAGCTGCAAGGACTTCGGCTTCTCTCTTCTGTGCGTGCAATTCTGCTGCAACGCGACTTTGCTGGCAGATTTCCGTTTGAAGAAGCAGGTTTTGCGGTTGGCAGAGGCGATCCGGAGGGACGGCATGAAACGCATGGTCGGGATTGTCACGCTTGGCGTTGCGCTGGCGGCGCTCCCGCTGGGCGCGCAGCAGCAACGCGACCGGGATCAGCAGCACGTGCAGGGGCAGTCGCACATTGCGCCTGGCCGTGTGCACATTCCGGGGCCGCTGCGTCCACCTGAGGTGGGCGGAGGCTATATTCCGCCGCGTTCTCCGGCGAAACGTACACCGCTGCCTCGGGATGGCAGGGGCGACCG
>DASSKX010000220.1:0-4010 GCA_035689925.1 Acidobacteriaceae bacterium | reverse complement strand
CAGCAGCATGAGGCCGGCGAGGAATGCCTTTGCCGGACCGCCCAGCATGTCTCCGACCAGCCCCGGACGCGCGAGGGTGAAGTTCACTCCGTCGTCATCCGTCGGATAAGTCTTCGCCAGCCACGAGCCAATCGCATTCAGATCCGAGCTCGCCTGCGCCGGGGTCACGCCCGGCTTCAGCCGGCCCACCACAAACATCGAGTGATTGCCACGATATTGCTGGTCGTCGAAGCCCAGGATCAGGGGCTGATCCACGATAGGAATCCACAAGGCCGGAACAAAGAACAGCTCGGTTCCACGGAAGCCCGGCGGGGCTACGCCCACAATCGTGAACGGATGCTTGTTGATCTGGACCTTCTGCCCCACCACGCCCTTGTCCCCGTGAAAGTGGCCATGCCAATACGCATAACTCAGCACCACAAACGGAGCGCTGTTGAGGCCCTTCTCGTCCGACGCGTGGAAGAACCGTCCCACATACGGCTGGATGTTCAGCGCATCGAAATAATTTCCCGTCGCCAAATAGGGCCAGGCCACCGAGGGATCCCCACCCGTATCCACGCCTACCGGACCGATAATGTTGAACCCTGCCAGGCTCTCGAACGTCCGATTCCGATCACGCAGATCTTTGTAGTCGAGGTACGACTGCGACGGATAGCGGAAGCGCTGCACCATGTAAAGGTTTTGCGCACGGGGCACATTCACCGGCCGCAGCACCAGCGCGTTCAGCACGCTGAAGACCACCGCGTTGACGCCGATCCCAAGCGCGAGTGTGACGATCGCCGTCACCACAAACCCCGGCGTATGCCGCAGATTCCGGGCCGCAAATTTGATCGACTGGATCATTGCATTGGCCCCCTGTACGCGGATTCTCCCGCCAAAGTTCCTGTCCGGCGCAGCCACGAACAGGCAGGACCAAACCAAAGTAATTCGCACGGCTGTGACGGAAGTCTGGGATCAGGAAGACAGATCGCCCCTGTCCAGGTTGTGCCACGCGACAGGCGCCGTCATCTGTCCCCGGTCCGCTCTCAGTTAGCCTCCATCTGCTCACCATGACCTGCTACCCTCGTCTACGAAATGGCGGACCGATGCCGGAGAGGTGCTGCTGTGCGGAATTCCCGGACTCTTCTACTCCTTGCGGCCACATGCGTGGCTGGCTCGACGGCTTGGGCAAAGTCACCGAAGAAGGCCGAAACCACCCACATCTTGTGCCCGGCCCGCTACGTCTATGTCGCTACGATGGACGGCGATATCATGAGCCCGGAGGTTATCCCGGAAGACCGCGACGCGGTCTCGCGCGTCGAGGATCAACTGCGCGACTGGAAGCGTTTGATCGAGGTATATAAGCCCCAGGAATCGGATGTCGTCCTGATTGTGCGCACCGGCCGCCTCGCCACCGCGAAGGGGGCCGTCGGCGCACATGTTGGCCGGGTTCCTCCCATAGGCGGCAATCCGGCCACACGGGATCCCTCTGACGCAAGCCAGGGACCCGATGCCCCGGCTTCACGCACGAATGCACCGTATGGCCCCGTCGGGAATGGCGGGTGGATCGGTGCTGGAGGCGATGTTGGGCCGCCCGATGACTTATTGGCCGTCTACCAAAAGCCCGGCGACGTGAACAGTCAAAGCCCTCTGTGGCGCAAGACGCAGAAGGACGGCCTCGACGCGCCCGCAGTTCCCCTCTTCGGCCAATTCCGCAAGGACATCGACAACACGTGTCAGGACGAGCCGGACAAGAAAACCAAACCCTGACTGAGCCCCACAGTTGTCGATTGGAGCGGGATTAGCTGTAGACATCGTGAGGTGCCTGCTCTGATCGAGCCGAGTACAGCTACTCCAGCCTGAATTCGCCGTTTTCCTCCGGCGTGCCGACCTGGGTCCAGTAGCCACCGATGGGCGTGCCATCATTCAGGTACGTCGCTTTGTAGAAGTAACGGAAGCGGAAAATCCATCGGCCATCGAAGACGTCTCGATACGTGACTGAGCCAGCCGCGTGAATGCCGCGCTTGCCCGCAAGAATCTCGCTGATGTTCTCTGTCCCCAGGATCTCCGCGTTGGCGTGGCGCAACAGCGTCATCCCCTGCGCCGGTTTTGCACTCGCCTTCATAATCTTGCCGACGTTCAGCATGGAGGATGGGAATGAGGCGTTGAAGTCGACACTGTCCGGCTGATCCCCGGCCACCGCGCGAAATTCCGTGCGATCGATGAACGCGTCCGTCGGCCCTGAGATCGAAACCTCGGCTCTGATTTCGAACGCATGCAGGTTCCCCTTCGTCACCAGCGGATCGAACGGCAGCATTTCCACCCGCAACCTGGCGCGTTCCTTGCTCACGATCATATCGTTCTGCCGCTTGAGTTCGCGCGTCTGCACCGCAATCGCCTTCATGCTCTTCAGCGCGGCCAAGGCCGCCCAGGCAGCAATAATCACCAGGAGCCAAACCGGAATGATCGCGGGCGCGATGAAGTCCTTCCATGGGTAGGCGCGGAGCAGCCCTCCGACAAACACTGCCGACGTCATGCTGCGAAATTATCACAGTAACTGAAGCAGTAACCTGCGGATGGCCAGCCTGCTCGCCCGCGCTGGCCGGCGGGCCGCCAACAAACTGTCCGTTATCCGTGAAGACCGATCTCCGGTCCGGACGCCCGGCGCATATCCACGTGGGATGAGCGATGATGGAGGGGGTCCATGAGCCTCTTCAACCCAGCCCCGGAGACCAACTCCACCGCCGTGGCCGCGCCGCTGGCGGAGCGCATGCGTCCGCGAAGCCTCGATGAGTTCCTGGGACAGGAGCATCTCCTCGGTCCGGGCAAGCCGCTGCGCGTTCAGATCGAGCGCGACGATGCGTCGTCGATGATCTTCTGGGGTCCTCCGGGTGTGGGCAAGACGACGCTGGCCAAAATTATTGCGGAGACGACAAAGGCCACCTTCATCGAGTTCTCGGCGGTGCTGGCCGGAATTAAGGAAATCAAGCAGGTGATGGCGGACGCGGAGAAGGCTGCCTCCTGGGGTACGCGGACGATCCTATTCATCGACGAGATTCACCGCTTTAATCGGGCGCAGCAGGACGCGTTTTTGCCGTGGGTAGAGCGCGGATCAATCCGGCTGATCGGAGCGACGACCGAGAATCCTTCATTCGAAATCAACTCGGCATTGCTGTCGCGTTGCCGCGTCTATACCTTGCAGGCGCTGAGCGACGAGCAAATCGTGACCTTGGTGGAGCGCGCCCTGAACGACGCTCAGCGCGGTCTTGGAGCGCAGCATCTGAACGCCGGTGAAGGGGCACTGCAACTGCTCGCCTCCTATGCGTCAGGCGATGCTCGGAACGCGCTGAACGCGCTGGAGGTCGCGGCGAAATTAGCCGCGGGCAAGCCGGACCGCACCATCACCCGCGAGGTTGCCACGGAGGCTCTGCAGCAGCGCGTCCTGATGTACGACAAGCGGGGCGAGGAACACTATAATCTCATCTCTGCACTGCACAAATCTGTGCGCAACTCCGACGCCGACGCGACGCTCTACTGGCTGGGGCGGATGCTGCAGGCCGGCGAGGATCCGCTCTATGTCGCGCGAAGGCTGGTGCGTATGGCGGTCGAGGACATCGGTCTCGCGGCTCCGGAGGCGCTGAATCTCGCCCTCTCTGCAAAAGAGACGGTGGATTTTCTCGGCTCACCGGAAGGGGATCTGGCGCTGGCCGAGGCGGCCGTGTATCTGGCGCTGGCCCCAAAGTCAAACGCGCTCTACACGGCCTACGGCGCCGTCCTGGGCGACATTGAGGCGACTCGTCAGGAACCGGTTCCGCTGCATCTGCGCAACGCGCCAACGAAGCTGATGAACGAACTCGACTACGGAAAGGGCTACGAGTACGCGCACGACGTCGAAGGCCGGGTTGCCGACATGGAGTGCCTGCCGGAATCGCTGGCCGGGCGACGCTGGTATCACCCGACGCACGAGGGCCGCGAGAAACTGCTGGCGCAGCGCATGGAGGAAATTCGGCGCATTCGGGAGCAGAAGAGAA
>DASSKX010000219.1:0-3415 GCA_035689925.1 Acidobacteriaceae bacterium | reverse complement strand
GATCCCCAGGCATTCGGGTGTCCTGAGATATCGAAGTGTATTGGAACACGGTCGGGCAGGCGGTCAGGCCCATTCAAAGCCCAGTAGGTGATCCAGAAGAGATAACCCAGCACCATCAGGGCTGGCACTTCGATCGTCTTGCGCATGGCTGACCTCAACTTGACGGGGTACAGACAAGCATAAGCCCAAAACCCCGTTCGCGAGGATCCCGGTATTTACTTCAGGCTTTGCCTTGCACCATCAGGACCAGGAACCATCCGTTTGCGGCGACAATCAATGCCGCGGTACTCCACGCCAGAGTCTTCAACCAGTGCGCATTCACAAACTCACCCATCTTTTCGCGATTATTCGTAAACATCACCAGCGGCACCACCGCAAAGCTCAACTGCAGCGACAGGATGACCTGGCTCAGGATCAGAAGCTTCTCCGTCCCGCGCTCGCCGTTGAACCAAACCACGATAATCGTCGGCACAATAGCCAACCCGCGCGTGATGAGCCGCCGCAGCCATTGCGACACCTTGAGGTGGACGAATCCCTCCATCACGATCTGCCCCGCCAGCGTCCCCGTGATCGAGGAGTTTTGCCCCGACGCAAGCAGCGCAACCGCAAACAGCGTGCTCGCAAACCCCGCTCCCACCAGTGGACTCAGCAGCTTGTACGCATCCTCAATCGCCGCCACCTCGAAGTGCCCGCTGCGATGAAACACCGCAGCCGCCACAATCAGGATTCCCGCATTCACAAACAGCGCCAGCATCAACGCCATCGCCGAATCCACATTCGCCATGTGGATAGCCTCGCGCTTCCCTTCCGGCGTGCGCTTGTAGTTTCGGCTCTGCACAATCGAGGAATGCAGATAGAGATTGTGCGGCATCACCGTCGCGCCAAGAATGCCAATGGCGATATACAGCATCGCCGGATTCGTAATGATCTGCGACGACGGAAACACCAGGCTTCTTAGCGCCATCAGATGATCGGGCCTGGACAAGAAAACCTGCACGCCGAACATCGCCAGAATCGTCCCGATCAGCACAATTACCAGCGCCTCGACGTACCGGAAACCCCACCTCTGCAGCAGCAGGATCAGCAGCACATCCACGCCGGTGATCAACACTCCGTAGAACAGCGGAATGTGAAACAGCAGTTGCAGCGCGATCGCCGAGCCGATCACCTCGGCCAGGTCGCAAGCCGCAATCGCAATCTCCGCCCCAATCCAGAGAAAGATGCTGGCCTTCTTGCCAAAGCTCTCGTGGCAGAGCTGTGCCAGATCCCGCTCCGTCGCCACCCCCAGTTTCAGCGCGAGGCTCTGCAGCAGAATCGCCATCAAATTCGACAGCATGATCACGAACAGCAGCGTGTACCCGAACCGCGACCCGCCCGCGATGTCCGTGGCCCAGTTCCCCGGGTCCATATATCCGACCGAAATCAAGAACCCCGGCCCGATAAACCCCAGCAGCCGCTTCCAGTACACGCGCGACTGCGAAATGCGCACCGTCGAATGCACTTCAGGTAAAGAAGGCTCGCTGAGCCTTCCCGGTTTTGTGACTTCGGTGGCCATGAAAAACAGACGAGAGGGAGAGCCGACCCATCCCTGGTCGTAGTATTGCACAAGTTAACTTAGGTTAATAGAATTAATTATTGCTGATTACCTAAGTCTGGTCGGGGCGCAACCAAACCGCCTCAGCAGCGGGCCTTCCCAGGATCGAACTTCCCGACGGCAGCTCGATCGAGACCGTTTGATCGTAGTTCTGGCTCACGACTTTCAGCGTCTGGTTTGGCGCCACGCCCATACGATGCAGGAAGAGCAGCAGTTGGGAGTCTCGCTCCTGCAGGCTCGTCACCCGGTATCTTTCCCCGGCTGTCGCCTCCGACAGCGGAACCTCCCCGCGCTTCTTCCGCTCCGCCGGCTTCTCGGGCAGCACCGCATTCCCATGCGGACACGCGCCGCCCTCCCCGAGCTTCTCCTTCAGCTTCGCCTCAAATGCCGGAGACACTGCATGCTCCAGTCGCTCTGCTTCGTCATGGATCTCGTACCACTCCATCCCGAAGATCTCTTTCAGCATTCGCTCGATCAGGTGATGCCGCAGCGCCGTCCGGTAGGCCGTCTCGCGCCCGGTCTGGGTCAGCCTCACAATTCCGTCGTCACTCATCTCCACGTAGCCGTCACGCCGCAACCGCTTCAGCGCCATCGTCACCGCGGGCGCCGACACCTCCAGCCAGTGCGCCAGCATTGCGGGAATCACATGATGCCCTTCCGACTCGCCCTCAAGAATGGCTTTGAGATAGTTCTCTTTCGATACCTGGATTGCGTCTTTCATCGTCCCATTCACTCTAATGCTTTTTCAGAGTTCTCAGAGTGATGAACTCCAGCGGCACATTCCACCGTTGCCTCACATCGCCCGAAGCCCCCAAAACAAAACCAGCTCTCCGAAACCCGAAGAGCTGGCCAAAACTAGAACTGCTAATTGATTACTGGCAACTGGAGACTACTTCACCGACACCTTCGGCTCCACCGACAATCCCGGCCGCAGCGCATGGTTCGGATCTTCCTGGTTCAAATTGTCGAAGTCGATCCTCACCGGAACACGCTGCACCACCTTGACGTAGTTGCCCGTCGCATTCTCCGGCGGGAACAGCGAAAGCACCGATCCCGTCGCTCCGCCGATCTGCGTCACCTTCCCGTCATAGTCCTTACCCGTCGCATCCACGTGAATTTTGACAGCCTGGTTCGGACCCATATGCTTCAGCTGCGTTTCCTTGAAGTTCGCCGTCACCCATAGATCCTCGAGCGAAACCAGCGTCAGCATGTTCTGCCCCGCCGCCACGTTCTGGTTGATCTCCACGCTCTTGCGCGTAATGATGCCCGCAACCGGAGCAATGATCTTCGTATAGCTCAGGTTTAGATTCGCCTGGTCAAGCTGCGCCTGCGCCTTCTGCACTTCCGCTTCCGCCTGCTTGTATCGCGCATTCTGCGCCGCCACTTGCTGCGGACCGGTCTGCGCATACTTCAACTGTGCCTGCGCTTGTGAAGCCTTCTCCGTCGCAACCCGTACCGCATCCGACGCTGCACGCTCGTTCGCATGTGCATCGTCAACCGCAGCCTTTGCAGCATCGGCCGCCGCAACCGCCGCGTCGTACTGCTGCTTGCTGATCACATCCTTCTCGACCAGCGGTTTGTAGCGCTGCAGATCAGCCTGCGCCTTCGCGTTGTTCGCTTCCGCCTGCACCACCTTCGCATGCGCCGCTGCCAGCTGCGACTGAGCCTGCGAGATACCCGCACCTGCCGCCGTTACATCCGAACCCGCGGACGCGAGATTGCTTCCGGTGTTGATGCTGGTGATCGGAACCGCAACTTTCGCAGCCGTGGCCGAGGCCTCAGCACTGGCCAAAGCCGCCTTCGCGTTCTCCACGGCAACTT
>DASSKX010000218.1:0-3684 GCA_035689925.1 Acidobacteriaceae bacterium | reverse complement strand
CGGCGCGCAATGGCGGTCGTACAGTACCTGGCCTCGAAGTACAACGTGCCGGCCCACAAGTTCTATCTCGTCGGCCTCGGCAAAGACGTGCAGGTCGCGCCGGAAAACACCGCTGAGGGCCGCCGCAAGAATCGTCGCGTTCAGGTGCAGCTGCTGAGCAATTCCGGCGCGCCAGCGAATCAGACTCCGGCGCAGTCGGGCAACTAAGGTTGAGCGCGGACGAGCCTAACCGGCCGTCGGTGCAGCAAGGCAAGCGAACGAGATCAGTCCAAAACTGGCCGATTCGTTCTCCTCGGGGGCGCGTGCAGGGTGCACGCGCCTTTTTGCTTGTGGGTTATTGTCTCTGCCGGATGTGCGCGGCCCGGACGTCGTTCGCCGTATACAGACGGATAAACGGTGCGCCCTGGCAGGCAGCCTCCAGCGCCGGACGGCCGCCGGCCTCTTCGCGCTCCACAAGGCAGATCGCCGCAATTACGCGCATGCCCGCTTCGCGCGCGGCCTCAATCGCCGTGATGGTAGAAGCGCCCGTCGTGCACACGTCATCCACGATCAGTACCGGCGCATCTTTCTCCAGAAAGCCCTCAATGCGCCTTCCCGTCCCATGCGCCTTCTCCGCCTTCCGCACGAGAAATCCATGAATCAAGGGCGCGCCTGATGTCTGCTGTGCGCGCCACGCGCTGGCAATCGATACAGCAGAAACGACGGGGTCAGCGCCCATCGTCAGCCCGCCGACCGCCGCCGGCTCCAGCTGATGCTCGCGCAGCACATCGAGGATCGCGAGGCCGGTCAGCCTGCCGCCCTCCGCGTGCAGCGTAGTGGTGCGGCAGTCGATGTAGTAGTCGCTCTTTGCGCCGGACGAGAGTGTGAAATTGCCGAGACGAAACGAAGTGCGCGCCAGCAGGTCGAGCAGCGCGGCGCGCGGATTCAGATTGGAGTCAGCCATTCCGCTTAGTGTAATGGCCTACTTCTTCTTTGTGGCAGGCCCCGCCGGTTTCAGCCCGGCAATCGCTTTATCAAGGTTGTCCATCGCCGCCGAGTCGAAGAAGTACAGGCCCGGGCTGTCGTCGCGCTTTGCGATCGCGCCACCTGTCGTTTTCTGCAAATGCGCAGTGGCCGTCTCTTTTCCATCGTTCGACACAACCGTGATGTCGATCTCCGGCTTGCTGTATCCCGAATCGACGAACTTCGAAGCGGACAGCCCACGCAGCGCATCGACCAGCGACGAGACCGTCGCGCCGTCCATCTTCTTCCCGTCGGAGTACCAGTCGTTGTCCTTCCGCTCGAGCGATACATTCGTCGCCCCCGCGTCATAAGCAATCCGATTCGGATCCGTAAAGCCAAAATCGAACAGCTGCTTGTTTCGGTAAGCATCGACACCGCGATCGAGCGAATCCGCCAGCGACGACTCCATCTTCCAGACACCCTGCGTCGCGCTCGACTTCGCAAAATCGTCGTTCTTCGACTTCCGGACCTCGAGAGTGTCGCTCCCGGAAGCCGTTGTCACCTTCACGGTAGCGACCGGTGTCCCGCGCGAGAAGGCCGCAGCCGCGTCCGCAGGATTGTTCGCCGCGTCGAAGGTCGCCGACGTCAGCTGCTGCACCAGATCGTCGACGGCGTAGTTGTCCGTCCGGAAGGCCTCAGGCGTCTGGATCTGCCATCCGCCCGGCT
This sequence comes from Acidobacteriaceae bacterium, assembly GCA_035689925.1. Taxonomy (GTDB): domain Bacteria; phylum Acidobacteriota; class Terriglobia; order Terriglobales; family Acidobacteriaceae; genus Palsa-343. The sequence continues at coordinate 2,016 of DASSKX010000218.1, read as the reverse complement.
TGCGCGCAATCGAGATCTGCGGGCCCTTCGCGGTCAATTCCACGCTGTTCACAGCAGAAGCCTGCACCGGCAGCAGATGACGATCGCGCAAATCGTTCAGCGACTTGCTCAGTGCGCTCTCGACCGAAGTGTCGACGGTGTACACGCGCGACGAACCCGGAACCATGGCGTAATAGCCACCGCCGGTCGGCGTCTTGTCGCCCACGCTCAGACTGGCCGACTGGCCGTTCTTCTCATCCACCTTCACCGCCACCGCCGGATCGTTGAGTCCATACGGTGCGAGATTCGTGGCATGCTCCTCGACGACGCTCGCCGGATGCAGATCGCTCAGTGCCTTCAGCATCGCGTTCACTGCATCGACGTCAGCACGATACTGGTCCGGCGAAGTAATCTGCCAGGCGTCGGAACCTTTCGGCACAATGGTGACCGGCGTTGCGCCTTTGTTCGCAACCGTGATGCCGGTGACCGCGTGCGCATCCACCTTCACCGCCGCCGGTATTGTCGGCGTTTCCGTAGCCGGTTTCGCCGGATGCTTCTGCGACCACCACAGCCAGCCGCCCAGCCCGGCAAGAACCACCACCGCCGCAATCAGTCCACGAAACTTCATCGAGCGGCCTCCGTCCGCCTAACCTGATTTGTCGCTCGTGAGTGCAGCGTCGCTATCTCCTCTTCCACCACACCAGCGCCCCGGCGACAATGACGATGAACGGCAGGATGAACTGGCTGGTCACCTTCACCGTCGTGAGCTGCGCCTGGTTCATCGTCAGTCCGCGCTCGTCGGGAGCCTTCGGGCGAATCGAGATCAGGTCCTCATCGGAGCAGAGCCAGTTAACCGCGTTCGCGGCCAGATCCGCATTGCCGTTGAATCCCAGAAAACGGTTCGAAGCCCAGATCGAGCTGCCAATCACCACAAACCGTCCCTGCGAATTCTGTTTCCCGGTCTCGTAGCTTCCGGCAGCAGCCAGAACCAGCGGCCCTTTCTTGTTGTGCGGATCGCGAGGGTCCACCTGCGGCGAACTCAGGTTCGTGGTCGCCAGACTCGATGCTGAGGAACTGAACAGTTCATCCACGCTCGTCTTTGGCGTTTTCGTGATCGTCAGCGACTGCGTGATCGGGAACGCCGTCGCCGTACGCCGCAGGCTGGAGACAATCGGCTGCGTCGTGCTGTAGTTCGTGACCAGCGGCTCCTGAGGACCCAGGCCGGCAATCTGCCCGATGGGATTCATGTCCAGCACCAGATCGCGATCCATCGTGACACCCCAGTCCTTCAGCATGTTCGTGAGGGCATCATTGTCCGAGATCGTCTGCGGCCCCATCTTCAGCGGCGGATCGAGCATGAAGAACGCGCGCCCGCCGTTTTCCACGTACTTCTGGATCGCGCTCACTTCCGTCGGCTGGTAATCGTGTACCGGGCCTGCAATCACAACCGTCGTGCACGACGCCGGCACCGTCGCCTGCGTCAGCAGATCAATCGACTGCGTCTGGTAATTGTCGCGGCCCAGCACTTCTTTCAGTTGCGACATCCCATCCCGGCTGGAATCGTCGATCTGATGCTCGCCGCTGCCGGTAACGAAGCACACCGTGCGCGTGTTTCCCTTGATGTCGCGGATGAACGCGCCCGTAATCCCTTCCTCGGTAACGTCGTTTGCCTTCTCCGTGTGGTCGCCCACCGTGACCAGCACCGTGGGAACCGTCGTGATGCCGTTCTGACGAGCGATCCCCGGTTCTTTGTCCGGGTCGACATACTTCACGTGCAACTTGGACGAGAGCGCCGAATACTCATCCAGCAGATCCCGTCCCTGATTGAACCGCGTCGACGCATTGAAATAGGTGATCGTCGCCGGCTGCTTGAGCCCGTCAACGATCTTCTTCGTCTCATCGGACAGGCTGTAGCGCTTATTCGCCGTTGCATCGTACGACTTGTTGTATCGGTCGGCGAGCACGTTGCCGACCACCACGATGGCGAGTACGACCAGGATGTAAATCGTCGCGTAGGCCGCGTATTTCGTCTGCCTC
>DASSKX010000217.1:0-2077 GCA_035689925.1 Acidobacteriaceae bacterium | reverse complement strand
GGTTCGTCGAGGAAATCCGACGCGAGCTGGAGCACCGATTCGGAACGGAGCAGGTTCATGCCGCCGGGCTGAAGATTTACACGACACTCGATCTGGATTATCAGAAAGCCGCCAACCAGGCTGTTCTCGACGGGCTCGCTGACTGGGAGCGCCGCCGCGGCTGGCGCGGCCATCTGCTCAACGTCATTGCCGGCGGCCTGGACGTGGACACCTTCAAGCACCCGGACTGGAGCATTCCGCCCGATCCGGGCGCCTACATGCACGCCCTCGTCACAGGAATTCTGCCCTATCAGGTGACGGCGCGCATCGCGAACCGCCAGCTAATGCTCACGGCGGACGACTGGAAGTGGACCGGCTTCAAGACCGCGACCGAGTTTCTGCAGCTGGGGGACATCATCTACGTCAAAGTCGACGGTCAGGACGGCGCATTTCTGCACGGCTCGCTGGAAGAAGATTCGGGTGTGCAGGGCGCGCTCTTCGCGATGGATAACGCGACTGGCGATGTTCTCGCGCTGGTGGGCGGACGCGACTTCAACCTGTCGCAGTTCGATCGAGCCACCCAGGCCCAGCGCCAGACCGGCTCGTCGTTCAAGCCGTACGTCTACACGACTGCGGTTGAGAACGGTCTGACGCCGCAGGACACCATCGTCGATCATCCGGTCTCCTACGGTACGTGGACGCCGCACAATTACGATGGCCGCTTTCTCGGCCGCATCTCACTGCTGCAGGCCTTTGCGGATTCGCGCAACATTCCTGCGATTGAACTGGCGGCGCGCGTCGGGATCAAGAACGTGATCAATACGGCGCACCGGTTCGGCATCACGACCAACATTCCGCCATTCCTGCCTGTCGCTCTGGGATCGGCCGAGGTGACGCTGGAGCAGCAGGTGGACGCGTACTCGGTGTTTCCGAATGACGGCATCCGTATTGCGCCGCGCATGGTGCGCCGGGTGGTGACGGCTGACGGCATTCCGCTCGCCGACCCTGCACCGGAGGTCAGCGATGTGATCAACGAGAAGACCGCGCGGACGATGATGGTCTTCTTTCGCGGCGTGACGACTGAGGGCACGGCCGCGGCGCTGGCGAAGCTGAATCATCCGCTTGGCGGGAAGACCGGTACAACGAACGACTTCACCGACGCCTGGTTCATTGGATTTTCGCCGTCGGTCAGCTGCGGCGTGTGGGTCGGCTATGACGACCGCCAGTCGCTCGGGGACAAGCAGACCGGAGCGCAGGTGGCGTTGCCGATCTGGACGAACTTCATGCAGACGGTGATCGCGGCGTCGCCGAACGAGAGCTTCCCTGGCGAATCGCCGCCAATCCCAGGACCACCGCACCAGACGGCTGCGCTCGCCACGCCGCAGTAGCGTGCGGGCTTCTGATCAGGTGCGGGGCCGCTCGCGGATCAGGGTCCATCCCACGCCGAAGCGGTCGCGCAGCATGGCGAATCGCTCTGCAAAGAAGGCCTCCTGCAGAGGCATAAATACCTGGCCGCCTTGCGACAGGACCGCGTACACGCGCTCCGCTTCGGCCGCGCTGTCCAGCGAAAGATAAAGATAGGAACTGCGAATCGGCTGAAACTGTTCTGCAGGCACATCGTTGCCGATCAGCTCGGTGCCGGCAAGCTGCAGACGCGCGTGAATGATGGCGTTTTTGTCGCCGCTGCCGCCGGCGCCTGGGTCCGGGATGGGTGCGTCGCCGCGGCTCATCATCATCGTGATTTTGCCGCCGAGGTTTTTCTCGTAGAACTCGAAAGCCTCTTTGCAGTTTCCGCCGAAGTTCAAATGCGTATAGAGATTCACAGGCCGTCTCCTTCCGCGTCAGTCACACGATACCGGAGGACGACTCTGGTTACTAGCGGACCACGGCGGCTTTGATGCGCCGAAAATACTCGCGCGCCCGCGTGACATCGCGCATGATTTGGGTACGGAGGGCATCCGGAGAAGGGAAGCGCCGCTCATCGCGGAGACGCATGAGGAAGCAGACCTCGATGGGCGTGTCGTCGCCGAGCGCCCCCGGGGGAGGACCGTCGAGCAGGTGGGACTCGACCGCGAATCCAGCACCATCGAAAGTGGGA
>DASSKX010000216.1:0-5465 GCA_035689925.1 Acidobacteriaceae bacterium | reverse complement strand
CCGTGTCCGCGCACCAACTCCAGGGATCGACAACAGCTCCGAATCCCGATCGCGCATCTCGCGCCGCTTGCGGTGATACGTAATCGCAAACCGGTGCGACTCGTCCCGAATCTGCTGGATCAGGTGCAGCACCGGAGACCTGCGATCCAGCACGACCGGCTCGTCCTCCTGCCCGTACAGGTAGATAATCTCCTCGCGTTTTGCGATCGATGCCAGCGGTTGCGTCGTCAGCCCAAGGTCCTCCAGAGCAGCGGCCGCCGCGTGCAGCTGCCCCAGTCCGCCGTCAATCAGGATCAGGCTGGGCATCTCCTGCTTCTCGTCGACGACCCGCCGGTACCGCCGCGTCACTACCTCGCGCATGGAGGCGAAATCATCGACGCCTTCGACACTTCTGATTTTGAACTTCCGGTACGCAGCCTTCTTCATCTCGCCGTCTTCCCACACCACCATAGAGGCGACCGTCTCCGCCCCCTGGATGTGCGAGATGTCGAAGCACTCGATCCGCTTTGGCGGATTCTCGAGCATCAGGGCATCCTGCAGCGCCGCCTGCACTGCCTTGCGGCTCGGCTGCAGCACGCGGAAGCGCTGATCGTAACTCTGCTTCGCATTCTGCCCCGCCAGATCGACGAGCGACCTCTTCTCGCCGCGCTGCGGCACCGCAATATCGACTCGATGCCTGGTCTGCTCTGCCAGCAAGCCCGACAGCGTCGCCCGATCGCTGAACTCAACCGGTACGAACACGCTCTTCGGCACGTACTGCTGATCGATATAGAGTTGCTTCAGCAGCGCGGAGAAAAATGCTCCAGGATCGAAAGCGGCTTCCGCAACACCGCTCGCCTGCGCCTGCTCCTCGGCCTCGCCACTTTCCACGACAAACTCCGGCAGGTCCTCCCAGAAAAACTCCCGCCGGTCGACGATCTTCCCGCCGCGCAGGTGAAACAAATTCACCGCAATCATGCCGTTTTCGTAATGAAAGCCGAACACATCGGCATCGTCGTCTTCCGCGGACGCGATCCGCTGCTTCTCCTGCAGCTGATCCACCGTGATCAGCAAATCCCGATATTTTGCGGCCAGCTCAAACTGCTCCGCCACGGCCGCCGCCGCCATGCGCTCGTGCAGCGACTTGTTCAGCTCCGAGGTGCGCCCCTCCAGAAAAAGTTGCGTATCCCGCACCGCTTCTGCATAAGCTTCCGGGGTGGTCAGCCCAGGCACGCATGGTCCCAGGCACCGATGAATGTAGTACTGCAGACACGGCCGCAGATGATCCCGCGACAGGTCCACCTTGCAGCTGGGCAGCAGAAAACTGCGATGGATCAGCTCGACCACGCGGTACGCCAGGTTCCCAGGAAAATACGGCCCGTAATAGGCGCTCCCGTCGCGCCGCAGCCGCCGCGTGACAAACACCTTCGGATACCGGTCCGTGAGCGTCAGCTTCACGTAGGGATAGGTCTTGTCGTCCCGCAGCAGGATGTTGAAGCGCGGCTTGCGCTGCTTGATCAGATTGTTCTCGAGCGCCAGCGCCTCGTGCTCGTTGTCGACCAGAATGTAGTCGACATCGACCGCCTCGCGCATCAGTGAGCCGGTCTTGGCGTTCGCCTGCGAAGCCTCCAGCAGGTACGAGCGCACCCGCGAGCGCAGGTTTTTCGCCTTGCCGACGTAGATCACCTCGCCGTCGGCATTCTTGTACAGATACACGCCGGGCCGCGTCGGCAAAGTGCGAATCTTTTCATGCAAATCCATACGGCCCTGTTTCTATTCTACGGTGCCGATTCCTGCCCTATACTGGCTGCCATCCGGAGACATAGCATGCTTTCGAATCAGAAACTTGTGGCTTTCGTGCCGGTCCGCAACGCCGACACTGCCCGCGCCTTCTACCACGGCAAGCTCGGCCTGCACCTCGTCATGGAAGACAACTTCGCGCTTGTCTTCGAAGTCGCCGGCGTCCGCCTGCGTGCCACCCTCATCCCGGACTTCCAGCCGCAAAAATTCACCGTGCTCGGCTGGGAGGTTCCCGACGCCGATGGGTTTGCGCGCCAACTTGCCGCCGCTGGTATTCAGTTCGAGCGTTATCCCGGTATTGAGCAGGATGCACTCGGCGTCTGGCGCGCACCGGGCGGCGCCAAAGTCGCGTGGTTCCGCGATCCCGACGGCAACGTCCTGTCGATCAGCCAGCACCCGAACCACCAGGCATAATCTGAAGGGTCATGCGCGCTGCCGTCCTGCATCAACCCGCACCCATCGCTTCGCGTCCGCTCACGATCGAAGACCTGCCGATCCCCGAGCCCGGCCCCGGCGAGGTCCTGCTCAAAATCGAAGCGTGTGGCGTCTGCCGCACAGACCTGCACATCACCGCAGGAGAACTCAAGCCTTTACACCCAGCCATCACGCCGGGTCACCAGATCGTCGGCCGCGTGCAGAAGCTGGGGCAGGGAATCACGGAGCCCCGCATCGGGGAGCGCTACGGCGTCTCTTGGCTCGGCGGCGTCGACGGCACCTGCCTGCTTTGTCAAAAAGGCCGCGAAAACCTCTGCGATCACCCCGCCTTCACCGGCTACTCAGTCAACGGAGGCTATGCCGAGTACACTATCGCCCGCGCCGACTTTCTGATCCCGCTCTCCGAAGATGCGAACGCCAGCGGTCTCGCTCCGCTGCTCTGCGCCGGGATCATTGGCTTCCGGAGCCTCCGCGTCGCCGAAGTGCACCCGGGAGACCGCGTCGGCCTCTTCGGCTTCGGAGCCTCCGCGCATCTCGCCATCGAAGTGCTCCGGCACTGGAACTGCGAAGTGTACGTCGCCACACGCGGCGCAACGCACCGGGAACTGGCACGCTCGCTCGGCGCCAAGTGGGTCGGCGACGCCACCGAGCGCCCGCCGGAGCTTCTCGATTCAGCCGTGACCTTCGCACCCAGCGGCGATGTGGTACTCGCCGCACTCGCTTCGCTGCGCAAGGGCGGCATCGTCGCGATCAACGCGATCCACCTCGACCGCATCCCGCAGTTCGACTACGATTCGCTGCTCTGGGGCGAGCGCCAGCTGCGCAGCGTCGCCAACATGACCCGGCAGGACGGCCGCGACTTCGTCTCCCTCGCGACGCAGATCGGCATCCGCCCGCACACCACCGTCTTTCCACTGGAGAAGGTGAATGACGCGCTGCTCGCTGTGGCTGAGGACCGCATCGACGGGGCCGCCGTCGTCGTGCCCTGAACTCCGAAAATCGCGGGTAGCTCGCTCCGCCGCTCGAAAAGAACGGGCTTACTGCACGATCATCGCCACCGTGAACCCGTCGTATCCCTTACTGCCCACGGTTTGAATCGTCGTCGCCGTCACCCGTGGCTCCGCCGCCAGCACCTCGAAGAAGCGGCGCATGCCCTGCACGCGCGGATCGTCCGCCTCCGGCTCCGCCACCTTGCCCTCGCGAATCACGTTATCGACGACAATGACGGCCCCGACACGCGAGAGCCGCAGCGCCCACCGGAAGTAGGCCTCTGTGTTTTCTTTGTCGGCGTCGATGAAAACCAGATCGAACGGCTCCAGCCCTTCAGCCCCGAGTTCCGGCAGCACGTCGAGAGCATTGCCCTCGCGCACCTCCACAACCGCGCCCAGATCCGCCCGCGCCACATTCGAACGCGCCACTTCGCAGTGGTGCTTCTCTGCCTCGATGGTGACGACGGACCCGTCGTTCGGCAGCGCCCGCGCCAGCCAGATCGTGCTGTACCCGCCCAGGGTCCCCAGCTCCAGAACCCGCTGCGCGCCCAGCATGCGCGCCAGCAGATAGAGCAGCTTGCCCTGGCTTGGCGTCACCGCAATCTCTGGCAGTCCCGCCGCCTCGCTCGCGGCCACAGCCGCATCCAGAACTGGATCGGCCGGAATCAGCAGGCCATCGACATAGCTTTCAACAGACGTCCAGATCTCTTCCGACACACGTACTCCCGGGTTTCATCGAACATGTTGCAGGCAAAAGGCTCTGTGCGGTCGCGAGCAGGGCATCATGCCGAAACCAGCTCCGAAAAATCCGCAATCGACGAAAACCCGCCGAGCACAATAGCAATCAGCGCCAGCCGATTCCGCCGCAGCGGCTCATCCTCGACCATCACCATCACCTTATCGAAGAACAAGTCCACCTGCGGACGCAGCGTTGCGATCTTCTCCAGCGCCGGTTGGTATTCCCGCCGTCCGCGCAGTGTCTCGACCTGCGGAGCCAGATTCGCTGCCGCTGCAAACAAGGCCCTTTCCCCGTCGTCCGTCAGCATGGTCTGTCGCACCGGTCCTGCCGCCCCATCCTTGGGCAGCACGCCCTTCTCCACCGCCTGTCGCAGGAGGTTCTTGATCCGCTTGAAGGCAGCCGCAATCGCTGCCAGATCCTCCGACCCCCGCACTGCGCTCAGCGCCTCAGCGCGCGCAATCGCGTCGCGCACGTCGTTCGAATCCGCGGCGAGCACAGCGTTGACCACGTCGTATGCGAAGCCGCGCACCTCGCGCAGCCAGAACTCCAGCCGCTCACGGAAGAACGCCGTCAGCTTTTCGCTCGTCGCTGCGCTGGTCTCGCCCGGCGCGCTGGCAAGCAGATCGGAGATGCTCAGCGGCAGCCCCGTCTCTGCGAGAATCTTGACAATCGCGTTCGCCGCCCGTCGCAGCGCGTAAGGATCCTTCGATCCTGTGGGCTCCAGTCCAATCCCGAACATCGCCACAATCGTCTGGATCCGATCCGCAATTCCCAGCACCTGGCCTTCGACCGTCGGCGGAATCGCATCCTCCACCGCCGCCGGTGAATATTGCCAGTAGATCGCCTGCGCCACGGCTTCCCCGAGTCCCTGCGCCCGCGCATACAGGCCGCCGATCACGCCCTGCAACTCGGTGAATTCCTTCACCAGCTCTGTCGTCAGGTCAGTCTTCGCCAGCGTCGTCGCTTGCCGCACCGCAGCTTCATCCAGTGCCGTTCCCCGCTCGCGCAGCACCGCCGCAATCCTCTGCGCCGTCTCAACGTTCGCCTGGGTCTTGTCCCAGTAGTTGCCCAGCTCTTTGTGGAACGTGACGGCCTTCAGCTTCTCGACGCGATCCTCCAGCGTCGTCTTCTGATCCACGTCCCAGAAGAACCGCGCATCGTTGAAGCGCGCCCGCAGCACGCGTTCGTTGCCGTGCCGGATGACCGCCGCTCCGTTCTCATCGGGCTCTGTGTTGAGCACGGCCAGGAAAAACGGAGCCAGCTTCCGCTCTGCTGTCTCGACGGCAAAATACTTCTGGTGATCGCGCATGACCGTCACCAGAACCTCATCCGGCAGCTCGAGAAATTCGCCATCGAAAACGCCCAGCACGACCGCAGGCCACTCCGTCAGGTGCGTCACCGTATCGATCAGCGCCTCGTCCTCGCGCCACCGCGCACCGGGAATCCGCTCCCGGGCCTTGTCCAGCGCCTTGCGGATGCGATGACGCCGGAACTCCACGTCCGCGATGACATTCGCCGCTTCG
>DASSKX010000215.1:0-2459 GCA_035689925.1 Acidobacteriaceae bacterium | reverse complement strand
CGGGTCACCCAGGTGCGTGCCGGCTATGCCGACGAACTGCGCCGGATCCTCATCGCCGCCTCCGACGGCACCTTCGCCAGCGATATCCAGCCGCTTGCGCGCATGAGCGTCTTCGTCCTGGCCAAAGAGGCGGACCGCACGGCCCGCGGCACCTCCGGTGGGGGAGGCCGCGTCGAAATCAGCTACTTCACGGGCGCGAAGAGCCCGGAACACTTTGCCGAAGAAGCCGCCCGCACCGCTATCCTCCAGCTGAACGCCGTTGCTGCCCCCGCCGGTGAAATGGAAGTCGTCCTGGGTCCTGGCTGGCCCGGCGTTCTTCTCCACGAAGCCGTCGGCCACGGCCTCGAAGCCGACTTCAACCGCAAAAAGACCTCAGCCTTTGCAGGCCTCGTCGGTCGTCCCGTCGCCAGTTCCAAAGTCACAGTCGTGGACAACGGCCGCATGCCTTCGCGCCGCGGTTCCCTCAATGTCGACGACGAAGGCGCGGCCACTCAGGAAACCGTGCTCATCGAAAACGGCATTCTGAAGGGCTATCTCAGCGACAAGCTCTCCGCGCGGCTCATGAACATCCCGTCCACCGGCAACGGCCGCCGCGAAAGCTACCAGCAAATTCCGATGCCCCGCATGACGAACACCTATATGCTCGCCGGCGACGACGACCCGGAGGACATCATCCGCAGCGTGAAGCGCGGCCTGTACGCCGTCAACTTTGGCGGCGGCCAGGTAGACATCACCAGCGGCAAGTTCGTCTTCTCCGCCTCAGAGGCGTATCTCATCGAAGATGGCAAAGTCACCGCTCCTGTCCGTGACGCCACCCTCATCGGCAACGGGCCAGAAGCGCTCAAGCACGTGTCGATGGTCGGCCATGACCTTGCGCTCGATGAGGGCATCGGGACCTGCGGCAAAGACGGTCAGAGTGTCCCCGTTGGCGTTGGGATGCCCACGGTCAAGCTGGACCGCATGACTGTCGGTGGAACCGGGCGATGAGCGCTGCAACCGCACTCACGACTGACCTGCGGCAACTCGCTGCCGATATTGTCACGCGCGCGCTGCGTGCCGGAGCCTCCGACGCCGAAGTCACCATCCGCGAAGGCGACGAGTTCTCCACCTCCGTCCGCCTCGGCGAAGTTGAGACGCTGAAGGAATCCGGTTCGCGGGGAGTCGGGCTGCGCGTGCTCGTCGCCGCTGACAACGGCTATCGCGTCGCCAGCACCTCCTCGAGCGACTTCACCCCCGAAGGCATCGAGCACCTCATCAGCGGAGCCATCCAACTCGCCAAAGTCACCTCCATCGATCCCTTCGCCGGACTCGCTGATGCCTCCGAATTCGGCTCTCTCCCCGGCGACCTCGGACTCTGCCACGACGACGTCTACTCTCTTCCGACGGAGCAGCGCATCGAATGGGCGCGCCGCGCCGAAGCCGCCGCCATGGCGGCCGACACACGCATCGTCAACAGCGATGGCGCCAGCTTCGATGCCGCCACGGGCCACCGCATCTTCGCCAATTCCCGCGGCTTCCTCGGCGAATCTCGCTCCTCGTACTGCTCCATTGCGGCCAGCCCCATCGCCCAGGGAGCGAACGGCGAAATGCAGCGCGATTATTGGTGGTCCCAGGCGCGCGCCTTCCGCGATCTCGAACAGCCCGAAGCCATCGGAGAAGAAGCCGCCCGTCGTACCCTGCGCATGCTCGACGCGCGCCGCGTCCGCACGCAGCAGGCGCCCATTGTCTTCGCTCCGGAGGTCGCGCGCGGCCTGGTTGGTGCCGTCTTCGATGCAGCCACAGGAGACGCGATCTATCGCGGGGCCTCCATCTTCACCGGCAAACTCGGCGAGCAAATCGCTGCAGAAACCGTTACCGTGATCGACGACGGCACCATTCCCGGCGGATTCGGCACTTCGCCGTTCGACGCCGAAGGACTCCCCAGCCGCCGCACCGTCATTGTCGAGCACGGCATGCTACGCAACTACATCCTCAACACCTACGCCGGACGCAAACTCGGCATGAAGAGCACCGCCAATGCCGGACGCGGCCTCGCCGGCAATCCCTACATCACGTCCGGCAATCTCTTTCTCGAACCGGGAACCCAGTCACCCGGCGAAATTGTCCGGGGATTCCCGCACGGCCTCTATGTCACGCGCCTCCTCGGCCAGGGCGTCAACCTCGTCACCGGCGATTATTCCCGCGGAGCCGCGGGCCTCTGGATCGAGAACGGAGAGTTCGCCTTCCCCGTCCAGGAAATCACCATCGCCGGCAATCTCAAAGACATGCTGCGCAACACCGCCATCGGCACCGACCTGATCTTCCGCAGTGCCACCGCAGCGCCCACGCTGCGCATCGACGGCATGACCATCGCAGGAGAGTAATGTTCCCCTGCCAGATAGCGTTCGACCCGGCCTACCCCGCGTGGGATCACATCCCTGCCGCCACCGGAGTCTTCGCCCTCTTCGCCGCCGATCCCA
>DASSKX010000214.1:0-5604 GCA_035689925.1 Acidobacteriaceae bacterium | reverse complement strand
AGCAGCGGATTGCGGAAGCGGCTCAGAAAAACCTTGTCGATCAGCTCCGCCGAAAGCTTGCCGCCGCTGCCATGCCCCAGCACGATCTGCGGATGGTCGAAGATCGGCAGCGGACACGCGCCGAAGGGGTTCAGCTTCTCCTCCGTCTTCATCCCTTCCCCCCGATGTTCACCAGGTCCGTGTCTTTCAGATGGCGTCCGTACGCATAGTACGCCGCGCACGCGCCCTCGGCCGAAACCATCGTCGCACCCAGCGGATGCTGCGGCGTGCACTCCGTCCCGAATGCCGGGCAATCGTGCGGCTTCTTCATCCCCTGCAGAATCTGGCCCGCGATGCACACCTCCGGCTCAGCCGTATCGATCGCCTCCACGTTGAAGCGCTGCTCCGCATCCAACTCGCGAAAGTCATCCCGCAGTCGCAGACCGCTTGACGGAATCGTCCCGACACCGCGCCACTTGCGGTCGCTCACCGTGAACACCTTCGAGATCAGCTCCTGTGCCGGACGATTGCCGCCGCGCGCCAGCACCCGCGAATACTGGTTCTCAACGCCATGCCTCCCGTGCTCCAGCTGCTCGACGATCATCAGCACGCCTTCCAGGATGTCCAGCGGCTCAAATCCGCAGACGACGATGGGCACATGGAACCGCTCCGCCAGCGGTTCATACTCGCTGTAGCCCACGACCGTGCACACATGACCCGGCCCCAGGAATCCCTGGACGCGATTGCCGGGCGCGCTCAGGATGGACTCAATCGCCGGCGGTACCAGCACGTGCGAGACCAGCAGCGAAAGATTCTTAATCCCCATCTGCCGCGCCTGCCAGGCCAGCATGGCATTCGCCGGAGCCGTTGTCTCAAACCCAATCGCAAAGAAAACCACCTGTTTGTCGGGATTCGTCTTCGCGATGCGCAGGCAATCAATCGGCGAGTACACCACCCGCACATCCCCGCCCTGCGACTTAATGCTGAACAGGTCGCCGTTCGATCCCGGCACGCGCAGCATGTCGCCAAACGAGCAGAAGATCACCTCCGACCGCCGCGCGATGGCATGCGCCTTGTCGATCATTTCCAGCGGCGTCACGCAGACCGGACACCCCGGCCCGTGTACCAGTTCGATGCCCTTCGGCAGCAGGTGATCGATCCCGTTTTTCACGATGGAGTGCGTCTGCCCGCCGCAGATTTCCATGATGACCCACGGCTTTGTCTGCACCCGCCGAATGCGCTCCACGATCTTCGCGGCAATATCGCCGTCGCGGTACTCGTCGATATATTTCACGATGCGTCTCCGGCCTGGCGAACAGGCGTGACAAACGGCGCTTCCAGTTCTCCCAGCTGATCGATCGAGGCCAGCGCCTCCCACGTGCGCCGCGCCTCCTCCTCGTCGACGCGGCTGATGGCGAACCCCACGTGCACGAGCACGTAATCGCCCACCTCGGTTTCAGGAACATAGTCGAGGCAGGCCTCGCGCGTCACGCCGCCGAACTGCACGCGCGCCGTGCGCATGCCTTCGTGCGTGGTGATCTCAACGACTTTTCCAGGAATGGCGAGACACATGGCGGCTCCGGAGCTGGCAAACGGGGGGAGGGCCAGCGGAATCAGCCTAGTCCGCCTCACACACAGCAGGTGGTGATGGATATCACAGCGCAGGAGGCACAGGTGAGAACACACGCGCACCCCCTAAAGCACCCATAAATGCTGAGGCTTGCACTTTCGCACAAATGCCGCCATCATCACAGCCACAATTCAGTCCGGCTACGGTCCCGCACCAAAATGCGCCGCGAGTCTGTCTTTGCAAACGCGGGCGTGGCCGTCCCTGAACTGAGGGCGCCGAATGAAGAGCCTCCTGGCCATAGCAACCTTGCTTTCTTTTTTCGTAACGGGCTCCGGGTCCAGGCCCCCGGGATTCAGCGTCGTGCTCACCTGGTCTCCTCCTGCCACTTCTGCGGACCCAGTAGCCGGCTACAACGTTTACCGGGCTGAAGCGGACTTCGGCGTCTACACGAAGATTAATGAGAAGCTCGTGACCTCTCCGACCTACACAGATGACACTGTGCAGTTGGGAGCGCGCTACACCTATTACGTCTCAAGCGTCGATGCACATGGCCGTGAAAGCCTTCCTTCGCGGACATGGAGGGCGAAGATTCCCAGTCAGCTTGCAGAACGATCGAGCCGCAGGACTGCGGAGCTTGCGCTGCTGGTCTTCATGCTCCTGGCTGTGGCCGGTCTGATCGCCGTCGGGCTTTATATGCTCTGGGCGCAGCGGACCCGCGCGTCAGCCGCTCGCTGAGGTCCACTCATTGGGTGCGCGTCAAGAAGATAACTACCCCGCCGGTAAAGCCGTAGCGGCTTCCGGATGAACGCTGCCCGGCTTTAGGCGGCTGTCCGCCTGCACCCCGCGCATGAACTGCCGCACCAGAGCCGCGATCTCATCGGCCTTCGTGTCCAGCGCGAAATGTCCGGCGTCCAGCACGTGCACCCCGGCCTGCGGCACATCCTTGCGATAGCGTTCCGGCTCCCCCGGATCGAACGACAGGTCATGCTTGCCCCAAACCACCAGCAGCTTCGGCTGCGTCTGCTGCATCCACGCCTGCCATTTCGGATACGCTTCGACATTCGTCCGGTAATCGTAGAAGAGGTCAGCCTGAATCTGCGCCTGGCCCGGCGAGTTCAGGAACGCATATTCATCCATCCACAGATCCGGGTCATAGAGTTCCACATTAGGATCGTCTCCCACATGACGCGTCCTCGTCGTGTCCAGCGACAGCAGGTTGATGCGCAGCTTCTCTTCATATGCGGGACGATCCGCCCAGAAGGCTCGCCGCGTTGCCCAGTTCGCTCCCAGGCCTTCATTGTGAGCGACGGCGTCCTGCACGATCAGCGCCTCCACCCGCTCCGGATGCGCCAGAGCCATTCGAAAACCCACCGGCCCGCCATAGTCCTGCATGTAGAGCGTGTAGCGCGAGAGCCCAATCGCGCGCGTGAACTCCGTCATGACGGAGGCGATGCGATCGAAAGTGTAACCGAACTGTTTTGGATCGGGCCAGTCGCTGTGCCCGAAACCGGGATAGTCGGGAGCCACGAGATGGTACCTGTCCGCGAGCCGCGTCAGCAGAGGCTGAAACATCCGCGACGAGGAAGGCAGGCCGTGCAGCAGGAGGATCGTGGGCGCATCCTTCGGCCCAGCCTCCCGATAAAAAATAGAAAGCCCATTCACCCGAACAGTGCGATAGAAGATCGGCTGCATGCGAAACTCCTTTGCGGCGCTCTGGGCTGGCAGTGCAGAGGATGCGAGCATCAGAACGATCGCCAATGCTACAGATGACCAATAGCGTCGTTCGATGCAGCGCATCCTCTCGCTCCGCTCCCCCTGTGAGTCGGCGAAGCCGACCAGCTTACATCGTGAGCACAACCCGGAACTCCGCCTTGCCGCTCATCATGCGCTCATAGGCCTCGGCGGCCTGCTCGAGGGGAAAGGTTTCGATCATGGCGCGCACACCACTCAGTTCGGCGAAGCGCAGCGTGTCCTCGGAGTCGGCAGGCGTTCCTGCGGCCCATCCCTGAATCGACTTGCTTCCCGTGATCAGTTGCACCGGCGCGACCTCAATCGGTTCAAACGTGGCTCCGATGACGACCAGCTTGCCGTTCGGCCCCAGCCCCGGAATCAGCTCCGACATCGCCTTGGAATTGGGAGCCGTGGCCAGAATCACTCGGGCGCCACCCATCTTCTGCAGTTCCTCGGCCGCGTTCTTCGCCCGGCTGTCAACGTATCGGCTCGCTCCCAGTTTCCTGGCCAGCGGCTCGTTATCGGGGCCGCGGCCGACCGCCACTGTGTTGTAGCCAAACTTGCTCGCGAACTGAATGCCGAGGTGACCCAGACCGCCGATTCCCTGCACGGCCACAACGTCGCCGGGCAGAGCGCCGGAGTGCCGCAGCGCATTGTAGGTCGTAATGCCGGCGCACAGCAGCGGCGCGGCATCGACATCGGTCAGGCTCTCCGGAATCGGCACCAGCGCTTCAACCGGAGCCAGCATGTACTGCTGATACCCGCCGTCGTAGCTGATGCCGGCAATCTTCTCGTTCTGACAGTTGCGGAAATCGCCGCGCCGGCACTCGCGGCAGGTGCCATCATGTCCGCCATGCCAGCCAACTCCGACCCGCTGCCCCTCGCGCCACGCGCTGACTCCCGATCCCAGTTTGTCGACCACGCCGGCGACTTCATGGCCTGGGACGCGCGGATACGGAATGCCGGGCCACGCGCCTTCCACGACCAGCGCGTCGCTGTGGCACACCCCGCAGGCGTGCACCCGGATGCGAACCTCTCCCGGACCGGGCTCAGGAATCTCGCGCTCCACAATCTCAAAACCCTCGCCGGGTTTGCCGACCTGCGCCGCTTTCATCGTTGACACTGCGACTGCGCTTGCCATAACTCCTCCTCTTCGTGCCGTGATTGGAAATCGCTGTTACTTCGAGACCTCGAAGATCACTTCGAGTTCCACCGGCATCCCCAGCGGCAGGCTGGCGACCCCGATGACCAGGCGAACGGACGTCTTGCCATCTCCAAAAATGTCGTGGAACAGATCCGATGCCCCATCGGCGACGCGGGGCTGATCGAAGAAATCGCCGCAGGTCGCCAGGAAGACGCCCAGCCGAACCACGCGCGTGACCCTGTCCAGCGAACCCAGGGCTTGTTTGGCCGCAGCGAGCGCGCACAGCGCCGCCGTGCGGCTCGCGTCTCGTCCGGCTTCAGCGTCCAGTTCTTTGCCAAGCCGGCCGACGTATTTCGGCTTGTGATCCTCGACCGGCAGCATGCCGCTCAGGAAGAGCAAATTGCCGGTCTGCACCGCCTCAACGTAATTGCCGAAGGGCGAGGGAGGCGCGGGAAGCTGAATGCCGAGTTCTTCCAGACGGCGTTCAGCGCTAGCCGACGGCGAGTGGGTCGCGGCTACCATGCGATCGAGTGCGTACGACCGCGACCGCGCCGCACCTCTCCGGTTGTAAAGCATATGAGAACGAAGGCCCTGTGCATCGGCGATACCTCCTGCATGGGAATCCTGAGGAGAAGGGGCCTGTAACCCGATTCAGATTTGGCCTGGCTCGTGACCGGTAAGGTTGATGTTCGCGAGATGGGAGACGGTCAGGGAACCCATTCTACCCCGGTTGAGGAAGCCGCCCCGCGCACGATGTGGATAACCGCATGCCGCGTTCATCGGCGCCTGCAGAAGACGCGAACACGTCGTCTACTGATTCCACCCCTTCGCCCGCTCCACCGCATCCCGCCAGCGCGCGTAATGGCGATCGATGCCGGTGCGATCCGCGGCGGGACCGAACACCTTGTCGGCGCGCGTCTTCGCGATCTCCTCCACGCCCGACCAGAATCCCGTCGCGAGGCCGGCCAAATACGCCGCACCCTGCGCTGTCGATTCCAGCACCGCAGGCCGATGCACCGGAATCCCGAGCAGGTCCGCCTGAAACTGCATCAGCAGATTGTTCGCCGCCGCCCCCCCATCGACGCGCAGTTCGCGGCAGGGGATACCCGTATCCTTATCCATCGCGTGCAGCACGTCGGCCACCTGGAAGGCGATGCTCTCGATGGCCGCGCGCGCAATG
>DASSKX010000213.1:0-2400 GCA_035689925.1 Acidobacteriaceae bacterium | reverse complement strand
CGATCGCTCAAGCTTCGAATTCCAGATGCTGTACGGAATCCGCCGCGATCTGCAGCGCCAGCTTGTGCAGGAGGGGTACCACGTCCGCGTGTACGTACCCTTCGGCGATCAGTGGTACCCCTATTTCATGCGGCGGCTGGCCGAGCGGCCGGCGAATGTGCTGTTCCTGGCGAGGAACTTCTTCCGGAAGTAGGCGCGATCAGTAGCTATTTGGCTGGTACGGCTCGACTGAAAGCAGGCTGCCCAGCACATGGCGCTCGCCCGGGGTGAAGTCATGGGAGAAGCGCGCTGAGTTGAGAATTTGGTCGCGCTGACTCGGCGGAACGTGCCGCAGGTCGTTAAAGGCGCGCCGCACCACGCGCTGTCGGTCCTGAGGCATTTGCGACAGCGACTGCGCTGAGCTGCGGACGTCCTGCTTTGCCTGCGGCGTGAGGCGCTCGAAGGCCTCGTTGCGTGCCAGCATCCGTTCCCGCTCGACGGGAGGCCGCGAGTCCAGGGAACGCAGCCGGTCCATCATGCGCTCCTGCTGCTGAGAGGGCAGGCGGTTAAAGCCGGGCTCGCGCCGAAGGAGGTTCTCCTGCTGGGTCAGCGGCAGGTTCTGGTGCTGCTGCATCCACTGCGGCAGATGCTCCTGGCCAGGGCGGAAGGGATTGTTGGTTCCGGGGCGCATGACTGAATTCGGAGCGGGACGGAAGCCGTTTGTGGCGGGCGGATAGCTGCCGCTCGGCGCAGGGCGGTAGAGGGCGCCGCTCTCTCCGGGGCGAACAGCACGTGCATTGGGTTGTGCAGGAGGCGGAGAAGCACGCCTTTCGGGCGCGGGACGCGACGGAGCCGGCCGTGAGGGAGGCGGCGTGGCATGCTGCCGCTGTCCGAAACTCCACAACGGGATCGACAGGATCAGCAGAGACAGTGCCGCGTTGCGCACAACCCGGATCACCGGGCGCCGCTCACTGCACCGCATCGCGTTCCTGTTTCCCGATTTCATCTTTCCGCTCCCCAAAGCAGATCCAGGCAAACCACTGGCCCGGCCCGGTTTTGTCGTCCACCCTCGCCGTCGCCATTTTCCTGCCCTACAGGTTGTTGGGCCCGTCCCCGTTGTCGTCCTGCTGGTCCATGGAACTCAGCTGCTGGAAGACCTGGGCGTTGTCGTCGAGCGACTGCAAATCGCGAACCACGGGCGAAGTGGCCTGTGCCGGCGGTGCGTGATGCGTACTGACTCCTTCGTAGAGCCCGGCACCCACGGCAAGCACCAGCGCCAGCGCGGCGGCGGCCAGCGGACGCATGTTCACCTTCTCGCCATAGGCAAAGCGCGCTCTGATCCGCTCCCACCAGCCTGCGGGCTCCGCTTCTTTTTCCTCGCGCAGCAGCACCTGCATGCGCCCATCGAAGTACGGCGACAGCTCCGGCGCATCCCAGCCGTCCATCAGCGCCATGGTGGCTTCCAGCTCGTGCAGTTCCTTTGCGCAATCCGCGCAGCTCTCCACGTGCGTCCGCACATCGGCTGCGACGGACTCGGGAGCCAGCAGCAGATCCGGCATCTTCGATTTCACAGTACGGCAGATCATAACGTCCTCAGTTCTTCAGTCCCTCAGCCCTGCTCGACAAACTCTTTCAGCCGTTCGCGCAGCGTCTGGTACGCGCGGAACAGCAGCGACTTGGTGGCGGACTCACTCAAATGCAACACAGCGCCGATTTCCTTATAGTCCAGCCCCTGATATTTGTGCATCAGCACGGCCATGCGCTGACGTTCCGGCAGGGCCATGACGTGCTTGCGGATGGCCCGCATCCGCTCGTCGCGGACCATCTCCTCTTCGGCGCCAGCGTGCATATCCGCAACATCCGGCGTGGTTCCCGTTTCCTGATCGGGCTGGTCCAAATAGATCGTCTGGGCCGACCGCTCATGCTTCGTGTCGCGGGCGTAGTTTACGCCCAGATTCGTGGCGATCCGGTACAGCCAGGTCGTGAACTTTGCCTCCGCCCGGTACGTCTCCCTGGACCGGTAGACGCGCAGGAATACATCCTGCGCCAACTCCTCGGCAACGGCCTGATTGTGAACCATGCGATACATGAAGTTCACAATGGGCTTGCGGTATTTTTCGATCAGGAAGTTGAACCCCGCATCGTCCCCTTCCCGCACGCGGAGCATGATCTCCGCGTCGCTCATCGCTTTCCAGTCCGCCGGACCAGCGGCCCGGCCGGCCTGTGCGGCACTGCCCTGCAGAATTTGCTGGTTCAGAGCAACGGTCGCCATACCCCTGCTAACCCCATTTGGGTCGTCAGGTTGCGCGGAATTGTCAGTTTCGTCATTGTCGGTCCAGCCCTCGGAAATGGGGCCGTCGTCCTCCCCCTCGTCCAACTCCTCCCGAGACTCTTCAGGCGCCTCGTTCGGGTCGCGGGGAT
>DASSKX010000212.1:0-4105 GCA_035689925.1 Acidobacteriaceae bacterium | reverse complement strand
GCACGCCGTTCACCGGAGTGCTGACGCTGGTCGATGAGCCCAGCACGAAGCCGCCGTCGGGAGCGCGGGGGCATCGCGTGATCCTGACGCGCGCCGCCGCGGTGGCTGCGCTGCCGTCTCTGCTGGGGATGGCGGTGGACTACGCGCCGACCTGGGATGGGCACGATGCGCGGCGCAAATGCGGCATCATCACGCACGCCGATGTGGAGGGCGCGCGGCTGCATGTGGCCGGTTATCTCTACGCGCGGGATTTCCCCGAAGTGGAGCGGCAGATGCGGCAGTGCGCGCCGGGCGCGATGGGGATGAGCTGGGAACTGGCCGACGCGCACGTCGAAGATATGCGGGCGGAGATCTGGAAGCTGACGCGGGCGACGTTTACCGGCGCGGCGATTCTGCTGCGCGACAAAGCGGCGTATCGCGAGACGCGCTTCGAACTGGGGCAGACACGCTGCCGCACGTTTGTGGCGAGCGCGGAGCACCAACACAGAACAGTCCGCGGGGGCGCACCTCTGCGGACGACGAACACCAGAAAGGAAGAAGCATGGAAAGCCAGACAGGCGAACAACTGGGCACGCTGAGCGCGGGGCTGGAAAAGCTGGAGGCGCGGCTGGAGGCAGCGGCCTCGCTCTTTGAGCGCACGCTTGCGGTGCTCGAGGAGCGGCACAGCACGATGACCGGTGAGGTGCAGAAGATTGTCGCCGCCGTGGAGCACAACCAGCCCACGAGCCGTGAATCGGAACTCGAGCAGAAGCTCGAAGCCGCCGAGCAGCAGATCGCTGCGTTGCAGGCCCAGATGGAAACCCAGCGCACCGTCGCGGACACGAAGCCGGCGCGCCGGACGGTTCCGGCAGCCACGGCACAGTTCCTGACGAAGCAGGGCATCAGCACGCTGGATTCAGTGGAAGCCGGCGCGCTCGATGCGGCGCTCACCGGGCTGAGCCTTGAGCAGCGGATCGCCGTGAAGGCGCAGTTGCTGCGGGCGGGAGTGCTCAGCTAGCTGCCAGCTCTTAGCTCTTAGCTCTTAGCTCTTAGCTACTGGGTACCGGCTACTCGGTACTCGCTCTTCGTCACCAATCGGCAGGAGACACAAGGTCAGCGTCCGCGCTGGCCTTTTCTTTTGCCGGTGCGACCGATCGATTTCACAGTTTTCTCACACACGAAAGGAAGATATGACAGCGAATTTCCAGGATATTCACGCGGCAGCCGACTTCATCGGGCCTGGCGCCATTGAAGTGCCGCATTACCAGAATGAGATTGTGGATATCGTGCGGCGCCGCAACCTCTTCGGCCAGCGCATCAAGCAGGTGCCGGCCACGGGACATCCGTCGCGCTATTTCGAGCAGACGGCGATTCCGAATCCTTCGACAGCGGGCTTCGTCGATCCGCGCAATATCGTGGCGCCGGTGGTGACGCCGACGCGCGTGGAGCGCAGCGTTCCGCTGAAGGCGCTGGTGGCGCAGCTGAACTACAACCTGTTCGACATGGAACTGGGCGCGCAGCAGAAGCAGTTTGCGTATCTGCAGGCGAAGGACCTGGTGGACACCATCGAAGGCGTGATGCTGGCGCATGACATCGCGCTGTGGAACGGCAACGATACTTCGCTGAGCGCGCCGACGACGCAGCAGTACTTCGGCGTCGCGGGCCAGATCGCCGCCGGCGGCAATACCGCCACGATCGGTACTTCAGCTTCGATCACCGACGGGCTGAAGTCGATCGTCGCGCAGATGGTGGCGAGCACCAGCTACGCCGTGCGTCCGACGGCCATCTACGCCAATCCGGTGCTGCTGGACCTGATCGACCGCGAGATGAAGTCGGAGTTCAACGTGGTGCTGACCTCGAAGGAGATCGCGGCCGGGTTCACGGTGAAGATGCTGACCACGCAGGCCGGCGAGCTGCCGCTGATTCCCGAGTGGTCGCTGGCCTACACCGGCACGCCCGGCAGCGGCAATGCCGTGCTGCCGGCGTACATCGTGACCGAGGACCTGATCGAGTACCACTGGCTCAGCGATCCCAACCCGCGCGTCTTCCAGCTGGGAACGCCGGGCTCGCTCGCTTCGCAGCACGTGGTCGTGAAGTTTGGCGCGCCGGTCGTCAAGGGCGCCAGCTACGCGCACTATCAGGTGCTCGTCGACCGGTAAACCTGAGGCGCTCTGGATGGGCCTGGCTCGAACCTGGGCAGGCCTGTCTGGAGCGCGTCGGCAAGTTAGCAAGTTAGCAGGTCAGTCGGTACGGTGTGCGGACTTGCTAACTTGCTTACTGCTTTTCTATTTCTGGAGAATTTATGTCCTCTTATCTGCAGCCGAGTGAGTACCAGACCTATGGGCTGGCGCCGGACGTGACCGACGACTGGGTCGCGGCGGCCTCGTGCCTGATCGACGCGCACTGCCGGCGCACAACGCTGGGCCCCGCGCAGTACATGGAACGCATGCGTCTGGTCGAGGGTTCACAGGCCGTGCGCCTGAGCTATCTGCCGCTGGCGCCGATTGCTCCGGCGACTCTGCCGTTTGTGTCGGTCCGCGCGCGGTATGGCAAGGGCCGGCGCGGGCACGTGTGGCTCGATCAGGTGGCGGATGCGTTTTCGCTGCCGGGCACGTGGAGCACGATCGATCCCACGACCATCGACTTTGTCGCGGAGACGGGCGAGCTGAGTCTGCCGCTGAACATTCTCGGGCTGCCGTGGAGCGAGATCGAAGTGACCTATACGGCGGGGCTGGCGACGCTGCCGGACGCGGTGAAATGCGCGTGTGCGCAGATTGTGAAGAACGCGCAGGCGACGCCGGGGCTCAACGTGAGGTCGTCGCGGGTGGACACGCTGCAGCTCCAATACTTCAGCGGCTCGCTGGTGGATGCGACGGTGCAGGCGATGCTCAGGCCGTGGGTCGCGGTGAGGATGGGCTGACGCCATGGCCGATCTGAGCACGCAAACACCCTGCGGCATTGCGCAACGGGTTGCGACGGCGGTACTGCGGGCAGCGGCCGGCGCAGCGGCTTGTTTGAGAATGCCGCCTCTGAACGGCGACAGCAGCGATCAGGGGCAGCTGGGGCTCGACGCTCCGGGTTTTCTGTCTCTGCCGCTGGCTCCGGCTGTGCTGCGCGGCGCGCCGCGCGGCAACTTGCAGGAAGGCGAGGCGGCGAAATACGAGCTGCTGGTTGCGGCGGAAGCCGTCACGGCACGGGTCTCGGAATTGAAACTGAGTTCCGCCGAGGCGCTGTTCGCACAGGCGAATGGCGTTGTCGTGGGCGGGAAGATGTTCCTCATCGAGGGCGTGTCCACGTCGCAGTCGCAGGGCGCGCCTTATCTTTACCGGCTGCTGCTGCGGGAGAGCGCACAGAGCAGTTAGCGGATAGCTCGTCATTCGCTGGCAGTCGGCGGCCGGCAGCCGAGCCAGGCATGCTGCTGACGATTGGCTGCCGACTGCTGGCTGCAGTTTGCTTCACGAGGATTTTTATGCAGAACGCAAGAGACACGTTTTACATCACGCTGCGCAATCGGCTGGCGGCAGTCAATCCGGCGCGCACCATGCTGATGCGCGCTGTGCCGCGGCCGGGGATCTATGTGCAGGATGCCGAGTCGCCCATGGCGCAGCCGGTTCTCGACGCCTTCGCCCTGCGCTGGACGGAGCTGAAAGCGGATCATCACATGCCCGCAATTTTGGCGCAGATGACCTGCGAGATCGAGTATGCGACGGCGGGCACGCAGAACAATGCCGGCCTTGACCGCGGACGCGCGCTCGAGCAGATGGATACGGAGATGCTGCGGATTTTGTATCCGTATGCGGCACAAAAGATGAACTACGCGCAGTTGCCGGCGGCTCCGATGCAGACGATGGTCTTCTGGTCGGAGCCGGAATTCGGGCCGGCGGTCCCACTGCGGGACCGGGTCAGCCGCACGGTGAAGGTGACGGTGTTCGCGTTTCAGGAAGCTGCCGGTGCGCCGAACTCGACCGGATTTGAGGAGCAGGCCGAATCATGAGCACATCTGTTACTCCCCTGCCTGCGCTGCCTCCGATCAGCCGGCGCGTGCGCGCGTACTTTGCTCCGGTCGATCGCGTGCGCCAGCAGCCAACGCTCTTTGATCCCGCGGCGAACGGGCAATTCGCGCTCG
>DASSKX010000211.1:0-2546 GCA_035689925.1 Acidobacteriaceae bacterium | reverse complement strand
GGCAATCTCGCGACCGATGACAACGGCATCCGCATCAAGTCCGACCCGACCTGCGGCGGCCCGGTGAATCAGGTCACCTACCGCAACACCACGCTGATCGGCATCAAGCACCTTCTGGAGTTCAACACGCACTACGGCACGTGCTCCGGAGTGCCCGGCGTTCCTGTCTACCAGAACATCATCGTCGACGGCGTGACCGCCACGCAGTCCGTGCCAGGCGCCTACTCCGAGTTCAACGGCTACAGCGAAACCGCGCCGCTGCAACTCTATCTGGCGCACGTGCACCTCGACGTCAACGACCAGCAGAAGAGCCAGTACGCCATCGTTGGGCTCGACGATTCCACCATCACGCCGTCCGGCCCAGGCGTCACCACCTTCCCGTTCACCATGAGCGAAGGCGGCCAGCGATAGTCGCCAAACGGTAGAATCTCCGTGTCCTCTGCGGATGAACCTCCGCAGAGTCACGGAGTCCCCGGAGTCCCGGAATCCCATCTCCTCAGAAGGAGAGCATGATGAACCGACGGAACCTCTGCCAGGCGTTGCCTCTGCTGCTGGCGGGCTTGGCTGAAAGCGCGCATGCGGCCGAGGAAACGCTGTCGTCCTTTGCCAAACCCTTCGATCAGCTTCCGGTGAAGCACAATGGCCAGAACGAGTCGCGCTCCATCCTGAACGGCATCACCCACGCAGGCTGTCCGCTTGAAGCGCACGAGACGACGCTCGCCGTCGGAGCGCAGCCGCATCCGCCGCACCATCACGAACACGAAGAGCTGGTCCTCATCGAAAAAGGGACCGTAACGGTTACAATTGAGGGCAAATCGACCGTGATTGGCCCGGGCTCCGCCACTTTCTTCCGCTCCGGCGAAACACACGGCATGCGCAACACCGGCCAGGAGCCCGCCCAATATTTCGTCGTGGCCATCGGGGCGCAGCATCCAGAGGCTCCAAAACCGTCATCCTCCTGAGCGGGTGACAGCAGCACCGGACCGTCCGAACCACGCGTGTGTGTCGGGCACGGCAAGTCGTCCGTACAACCCGGAAGCAAGGGCCTGCTTCCACCCCTCCGGCAGCTCAGAATTCGTTCCGCTATCCACGGGAGCGCCCGAAAGGGGATCCCAGGATAAACCGGCGTAATCCGGTTCCCGGTCCCTGTGTGCGCCAGTACCCGGCATGGGTAATCCGCCAATCGGCCGGAGCACATGTCCAAAGTTATCTTTACCAATCGCGGAGAGGCTTGTACCGTGGCAGGAACACGAGAGAATCGTATGGCGACGCCCCAGCAGTTTCGATGCCCCAAGACCCTGCGGTCCTGTCCAGGCCCCGGAACTTGTCCCGGGTGTCTGGTGCACGCCGCCTTGCAGAGCCACGACGCCGAGGAAATTCGCAGAAAGCTGATGCTCATCTGGGAAGGCAAGCCCATTAAGGCCACCGACTGGCAGCAGCTCATGCAGGACCTGGGCATCTCCGAAAGCGACGCCCGTGAACTGGAGTGTCAGGAGCAGTGCATCCTCGACCGCGAGGTCGCCCGTTTCCCCAAGGCCATCCAGTAACGCTCAGGCCGTTCCGTGCCGGCCGCCGGTGATCTCGTCAACCATATCGGCTACCGTGTGTTCGATGGCGTGGACGTGCTTGGTCAGCGAGTAGTGCAGTGCCGTCCGGCGCAGCAGGTTGCACTCGGCAGCAATCGCGGAGAGGCTCTCGAGCAGCACGGCCGAGATGGCACAGTTGAGAGCGGTGGGAGCAGGGAAGCCGTAGTCAGCAGTAGAGTCGTGTAGGTCCGGCATGAAGGCAGTCTGCCTCGTCCAGCTTTTTCGACGATGTGCGCAATATCACACCGCCTTGGCTGCTCCCGTCACGCCCGCACCACCCGCAAGCGCCACCTCACGCCAGTTCCACAAGGCATTAGCACAGGATGCACAGCTTTTCCACACCTGGCAGCCCGGTAGCGACAATCAGCCCGAGCCGGGCGACCCGCCTAACGCCGTCCCGTCAATCTTCCTGCCTGGTTTACCCTGACAGCCGTGAACCCATCCCGTGCTCGTCGCGCTCTCTGCGGCCTCGCCGCTCTGGTCCTCAGCTCCGCCCTTCTCGCTCAGTCGAACTCAGGCTTCGTCCACACCCAAGGCGAGAACATCGTCGATCCCGCCGGCAAACCACTGCTGCTGCGCGGCACCAACCTGGGGAACTGGTTCGAGCCCGAAGGGTACATGTTCCACTTCGACGGCGGTCCGCAGTCGCCGCGCGAAATTGAGGACCTGACCCGCGAACTCCTCGGCCCCACTCGCTCCGCCGCGTTCTGGCAGCAGTGGCGCGACACGTACATTACCCAGCAGGACATCGACCGCATCTCCCAGGCGGGCTTCAACTCCGTCCGCGTTCCGCTCCACTACAAGTTCTTCACCTCGGAGGATGCCGAAGGTTTCCGTCTTCTCGACCGCCTCCTCGACTGGGCGCGTCGCGATCACATCTATGTCATCCTCGACATGCACTGCGCCCCCGGAGGCCAGACCGGCACCAACATCGACGACAGCTACGGCTATCCCTGGCTC
>DASSKX010000210.1:0-2983 GCA_035689925.1 Acidobacteriaceae bacterium | reverse complement strand
AGCGCTCCAGGTGAGCACTTCGAGCCCCATCATGAGCACGATGCAAAAGATGACGCTGAGCACCGGAAACACCGGTCCCAGCGGGGCGCGAAAGGCCCGCGGCCGCTCCGGTTCGCGATAGCGCAGGATCAGCACGGCGATGGAAACCAGCACGAACGCAAACAGGGTACCGATGTTCGACAGGTTCGAAACAGTGCCGATGTCCAGCAGTCCGGCAGGGATGCCGACGACGAACCCGGCAATCCAGGTAGCGATGGCGGGCGTCCGGAACCTGGGATGCACGTGGGAAAAGATGCTCGGCAGAAGCCGGTCGCGCGACATCGAGAACCACACCCGCGCCTGTCCAAGCTGAAACACCAGGATCGAAGAGATCATGCCCAGCATGGCGCCGATGAGCACGATGAGTTCGATCCAGTGCAGGCTCCTGCCACCCGGCCCGGCGGAGAGGCGCCTGAGAGCATTCACGACCGGAGCCGCGTCGCCCATGATCGACTGCCAGGGCACGATGCCGCTCAGCACGATCGCGACGCCGCCGTAGAGCAGCGTGCAGGCCACCAGCGTTGCAAGAATGCCGATCGGCAGATCGCGCTGCGGATTGCGGCATTCCTCGGCCGCCGTGGAAACCGAGTCGAATCCGATGTAGGTGAAGAAGATGATCGACCCGCCGGAGAGCATGCCGGTCCAGCCATTGGGCATGAACGGATGCCAGTACTGCGGCTTGATGAAGTTGGCGGCCGCGAAGATGAACGCCAGGATGGCGACCATCTTCACCAGCACGAGAATATTGTTCGTCCGCGCCGACTCGCGAATGCCCCGCACCAGAACCACGGTGAGGATCATGACGATGAGGAAGGCGGGGATGTTGAATCCGAAATGCCAGCCGGGGTTGTAGAGGGTGTTGCCGGCGAAATCCTGGAGGCCCGTAGGCAGGTACGCGGGCGAAATCCACTGCAGGGGCGGATGAATCCCGAACCATTCGACCAGCGCTTCAATGTGCGCCGCAAACCCGACGCTGACGCTCATGTTCGAAAAGGCGTATTCGAGGATCAGATCCCAGCCGATGATCCAGGCGATCAGTTCTCCCAGCGTCGCATAGGTATAGGTGTACGCGGAACCGGCGATCGGAATCATCGATGCCAGCTCGGCATAGCAAAGCCCGGTGAAGACGCAGACGATGGCCACCAGGACCAGCGAAATGGCCAGCGCGGGACCGGCGCCGGGTCGCCCCGCCATGGCCGTATGCGTGAGCAGGTAATGAATCAGCGGAGTGTTACTGACTTCCGCCGTATCGAACTTCTGGCCGGCCATCGCTGTGCCGATGACCGTGAAGATCCCCGATCCGATCACGGCGCCAATACCCAGAGCGGTGAGCGAGAGCGGCCCGAGCGTCTTTTTCAGCGCGTGCTCCGGGCGCTCGGAGTCGCTGATCAGCTTGTCAATGGATTTGCGAGCGAAGAGCTGAGATCGTCGCCGGGTCTCCGGCCTGATATCCGGCTTCGCACCCGGGGGCGGAGATGGGACGACGGGATGGTCCGGCAACGATGGCTCCTGCCAGGAGGGCTGAATGCAGAGAGTGTAATGCGTGAATCGGGCCGGCGAAAGGGAATTCGCCGGCCCCGGATGCTTAGCGCTTGCTTTGACCGCGCACCAGCTTGCGAACCTTCTTCTTCTGCGAGCCGCGCGGAGTGGTGCGCTTCGCTTTGGGGGCAGCCTTTTTGCGGGCTGCGCGTTTGAGCTTCTTGCGTTCTGTCCTGTCCGTAGCTGACTTCGTATTTGCCATGAGAATCCTTTTCCGGAGCGGGTTGGCGCGCCTCAGATGCGCTCAAGCTGAGCGAATTTTTCGACCAGCTTTTTCACTCCGAATCCTGAAAATTGTACCGTAATCTTCGCGTCCTCTCCCTCGCCCTCGCGCCGGAAGACGACGCCCTCGCCGTATTTCGGATGGCGTACGCGCTGCCCGCTCCTGAATCCTTTGGCGCCGGACGGCTCAGGGATGTCCATCTTTGGCCTTGCCGGTTTCGCCGGAACGCCGCGACCCGAGAAGAACCGCGCGATGTTGTCGACGGAGTCGCCGCGGGCCGGCGTGGCGCTGCGGTTCCGGTTGCCGTAGTCCGGACGTCGCGGTGTCGCGCTCTGATCTTCGTCCTCGTAGCTATAGTGCCGCGAGCTGAAATCGTCGCTGTCGCGGCGACCGAAGCGTGACGGAGTTTCCGTGGTGGACGCGGCATAGCCACCCCAGGAGTTGGCGCGCATGCGGCCGCCGCTCAGGTCCTCCAGCAGGTGCTGCGGAACTTCTTCGAGGAAGCGCGAAGGAACGGTCGGCTCCGGCATGTCGTTGCCGTAGCGGCGGCGATAACGGGCGCGCGTCAGCACCAGGGAGTCCATGGCGCGCGTGAGGCCGACGTAGCAGAGACGGCGCTCTTCTTCCATCTGCGTTGGATCGGTCAGCGTGCGCGAGTGGGGGAAGAGGCCCTCTTCCATCCCGGCCAGCACCACCAGCGGGAACTCGAGGCCCTTGGCGGCGTGGAGCGTCATCAGCGTGATGCGTGCTTCGGGATCGTACTGATCCACATCGCTCACCAGGGCCGCGTGATCCAGGAATTCCGCCAGCGTCTCCCCGCGCTCCTGCGCATCCTGCGCCGCGTTGGCGAGTTCCTTCAGGTTTTCAATGCGCGAGAAGGCTTCCGGCGTGCCTTCCTCTTCGAGCGATCGGATGTAACCGGTGCGGTCGATGATGAACTTGATCAGCTCCGGCAGCGTCGCGGCGTCTCCCGGCGCGCGAAATCCCGGCACTGCTTCCGCTGGTGCTTCGGCCTGCTCCTGCGCTGCCGCGTGCGGCACAGGAGGCTCTTCACTGAAGATGCTGAAGGTCGCCGGATTGAACTCCGCGTCCTCGACGATGTCGTCGCCGTGGCTCAGCGCCAGGGTGGCCTGCGCCGATTCGCCAAACTCGAAGCTGACGTCCGTCTCGGCTGCGGCCATT
>DASSKX010000209.1:0-12506 GCA_035689925.1 Acidobacteriaceae bacterium | reverse complement strand
CCAGCCGCAGCCGGACTGGAACTTGTCCGATGATGCGAACAACGGCTCACCCGATACGATGTCCACGTAAATGCCCGGTTCGTTGTTGTGGAGATAGGCCCCACTACCTGGGCGCTCTGTTGCGCTCTGCTGGGTGACGCTAAATTGCTCCGGCGACAGTTTGGCGATCGCCTCCGGGCTCTTGCGATAGTCAGTCATCAATCCTCCTTCCTGCTTCAATCTGGAGAGATCGTGGAGAGTGCCTCCTGCGATCGGCCATCGCTCGATCTCCCGGTAGAGACTTGTGGCCTGTTGGTTTCGATCAAGCCGCTCGAATAAAGCTGCTGTCCTCTCTGGCCATGTCCGGTCCGTACCATTGCCATTGACGAAAACCGGCTAAAAGGGGCCAGGATCAAACATGGCGTTGTGGCCCACGGTCAGACGAGCGGCACGGTGCACAGGGATGTCCAGTGCCGACCCGAAAAGCGCGCGAGCAGAGCGCAAAAGAACATCAAGCAGTCATCGGTCGCGACCTTCTCGATCGAAGCCGGAACGGCTTGGCGCCTCCTTCACAAAGCTCAGGCGGCGACGGCGGAGATCTCCGTCGCGGGAAAGTCGATCTCGGTTCCCGCCACGTTATTGAGAAAATTGGTCATCAGGAACTGTGCGGTCAAAGCGACGATCTCGATGATGTTGGCATCGCTGTAACCTGCCGCACGCACGGTCGCAATATCTTCGTCGCTGACCCGCCCCCGCATCTCGATCACCCGCTGCGCAAAAGCGGCGGCAGCAGCGCGTTTGGGACTCTCGGAGTGGCCCGCGCGATTGAGCGCGATCTCTGCCGCGGACATGTTGGCGAAAGTTGCCGCGACATAGCTGTGCGCAGCGAGGCAATAATCGCAGCCATTGGCCTCGCCCGTTGCCAGGGCGATGCTGTCGCGCGTCTTTACGTCGAGCGTCTTGCCGAGATTGCTCATCAGCCCGAACCACCCAGTCAGGACAGGCGGGCTTATCGACATCAGACGATGCAGATTCGGAATGAAGCCGAGCGTCTTCCGCAGGCCATCCAGAATGCCTTGGGTCGCCGCGGGGGCCTCTTCTGCAGTGGCGGGGAAATTGATGCGGTTCATTGTTGCTTTCTCCGGCTTCTCGACTGACTGTGCGAGTCCTGGTTCGCGGCGGGCTCCGAGACGGATTGCAGGTATGCGATGATCAATCGACGTTGAGTGGGATCGTCCAGCTCCAGATACATCTTGCTGCCAGGGGCCATCTTCTGGGTGTCGCTCAGCCACTGGTTGAGCCTGGCGGGCGTCCAGACGCCTCCCAGCTTCTTCAAGGCGGGTGAGTAGTCGTAGCCCGGGACGCTGGCCACCGCCCTTCCGACGACGTTGCGATGGCGAGGACCGATGCGGTCTGCATCGACTGAATGGCAGCCACCACACTTGTTTTGGTACAGCATCCGGCCAGCGGCAACATCGTCCGATGCTGCCCTACTCCGGGGAGCCACGCCCGCAACCAGCAGCGCGGAGAGCATCACGCCTCCATAGCTGAGCAGGGTGAAAAGCGTCCGCGGAGCCATGGCTTGCGATGTTTAAGCGAATACGTACGCGGGAACCGGAATCGGTTTCCCCGCCGCGTTGTTGAGTGTGGTCCAGTGGAGCGCCTCGTCTGCCGAAATTGACGCAAACAACCTCGCCAGCTTGTGGTCTTTCAGCGCCACGATCTGGCCGATGTAGGCACTCGCTGCACCGTGTTCGAGTGAGGTTGCCAGCGCGACGACGTCACCCTCGGATTTGAGTGATCCAAGGCCGAGTTCGGAGACGTACTGGGCGTCTGTCTTGGGCTCGACGGGTTTACCGCCGGCCGCGGTGACAAGTTTGGCCAACGAATCCCGATGAGCCTGATGATGGCCCATGAAGATGCGCGCGATTTTGAGGGTTCCGGGCGAGAGCAGTCCGCTCTTGCCAGCGATCCGGTAGGCAGCGATGCCTTCATGCTCGAGGGCAAGTGCTGTCTGGATAACGCCAACGTCACTGGAAGGAACCATCGCAGCCGCCGTTGCGCTGACGCCGAGCAGGCTGGCTGCACCGAGGCCAAGTGAAGCGATGCCTGCTTGTGCGAGGAACTTCCGCCGATCATCGATCAATATTTTCATGAGTCCTTCTCCATTGTGCCCAGAGGCTGCAACTCACGCGCATGGCGCCAGTCGCGGCGCCTCCATGAAGACTTGACAGTATTACTCTCTGTACGCGCCGCTTTCCACCAATCCGCGGCCTCTGCGGCAAATTTGGACGACGAAGAACGACAGCTGGACGATGTCGCACGTGCACGCACAAGACGGGTTGCGCGGATGACGACGCAGCGAGAGACTCACCCATCTCGAAACTTCATTGCTGCTATCGCGCTCGATGAAATCCTGACGTGTGGCGAGCGCACGCAGCGTGTGGCCCGGGTGCGGGGCTGGTTGTTCCGCCCGGCGCCGCTTCGAGCATCTTGAACAACACGGACACACCAGACATCGAGGCTTCTGATGACCAAACATCCAGTGATCGTCGAAGATACCGGGCTCGGACAGTTCCAGGTGGAGGTGAGTGCGCAGGGAGCACGCTTCCTGGCCGATGAGCCAATCTCATCCGGCGGCCTGGCCTCGGGGCCAAGTCCGTTCGACTTGCTCAGCGCTGCCCTGGGCGCCTGCACGGTCATGACCGTCAAGCTCTTTGCCCGGCGCAAGCCGATCGCCGTGACGCACGTTCAAGTGCTGACTACGCACCGGCGCGACCCGGATTCGCAACGCGACGTTTTCGAGCGTTCGATTTTTATTGACGGAACGATAACCGAAGAGGAAATGGATCAACTGCTTGCTGCAGCAGATCGCTGTCCAGTGAGCCGAACGCTGTGCACAGGTTCCGACATCATTACAACCCGCAGCTCAACGGCCATTCCCACTGCACGACGCGCTACAGACGAAACCCACATGCGCGCCATGAATCAGGTCTGCGACGAGCTCGCCACAGGCTGACCGAGGCTGGCCGCAAGGAGCTTGGCGTCGAGAGATCACGGACTCCGCTTGATTTGCCTGAGCTCCTCGGTCGTGTAAATCGCTTCCGGCACAGCTTCGAGATGCTTGCGGCCGATCGGCTCCCCGTTGCCATCGGATAGCCCGTAGGTTCGCTCCTCGATCTTGCGCAAAGCACGATCGATAGCCATCACGCGATCATTGACATGAGCGAGTACGGCTTCGTCGTCGGATTGCTGCTCCAGCCTGTCGCCGTCATCGGCCTGGTCTCGAGGCTCGTCGCCGGCGGCTTCCTGGAGATTGTTCTCGTCGGAGCCCGCTGCATCCCCTGCTTCAAGGAGCTGCTGCCGCAATTTGAGCAAACGATCGCGTTGCAGGGCGATGAACGCGTCGTCGAGGTCGGGGTGCAAGGATTTGGTCATCGTGAATGGTCCGGTGAAATTTCAGATATCGATCTGCGCAAGGGATGTACGCGGTAGTCGAGCGGGTGGCGTCAGGTCCGAATGGTCTCGAACAAAAACCATGATCGTCTTTCAGCCTGGTCGATCCAATTCTCCAAAAGGCTCGAAGTGGCCACGTCACGTGCCTCCTGGCACACCTCATGCGTGGCGCGCATCTCCGAAATGAGCTGGACATTGTCCTGCCGAATTTCGGCGAGCATGTCTTTGGGGGTCACGAAGTCCGCGTCGTTGTCTTCGACACGCTGAAGTCGCGATACATGTCCGACGGAGCGCACGGTCGTGCCGCCGACCTTTCGTACGCGCTCGGCCAATTGATCGGTCATGGCCAGCATTTCGGTCGCTTGCTGATCGAGCAACTCGTGCCAGGCCACGAAATGCGGGCCAGACATGTGCCAGTGAAAATTCTTCAGCTTGAAATAGATGGCGAATACATCGGCGAGCAACGCGTTCAATGCTCCGGTGATGTCGCGCGTCCCTGCTGCGCCCAGATCCGTGGGCGTATTCAGAGGAGCTTTGCGGCGCTGGATGGCTACGGCCTTGTCTTTGACGTTCATCAGTTGAGTTCCGTTGGCTGGTTTGAGGAGATGCAAGGAGCGCAAGTGTTTCGGCGGAATGCCGGAGGGAGAAATTGCCTCCGCCCTGCCCTGCGCCCTGCGCTACTTCGGAAACGGCAGGTTTTCATGACTCCCTTCCAAAACGTGGAAGTGCCGGTGGCGCGGGTCCCGCATCGTTGGGCTATTTGTTGTTTGTAAAGTCTGCTCCTGTTGTGGAGCCCGCAAGCGTTGAATGCAAGTTCCGACCGTTGGACTTCGTCGAAATCGCCTCTTCCGCCAATGCGGCCAGTCCCGTGGCGAGTCAGATCCGCTCGAGCAATGTCACAGTCCCTTGTCCGCCGTCCGCACAGATACTCACGATCGCGCGGGCCCCCACCGGATGCGACCACAGCTCCTTCACCGTCTGGCTCAGGTCGCGTGCGCCAGTCGCGCCAAATGGATGGCCAATCGCGACTGATCCGCCATTGGGATTCACCCTGTCCCACGGGAACGGGCCAAGATCCGCCTGCACGCCGGTTTTGCTGCGCACCCAGTCGGGCCGCTCCAGGGCAATGACATTCGCAAGCACCTGCGCCGCGAATGCCTCATGGATCTCCCACAGGGCAATATCGTCATAGCGAAGATTGTGGCGCGCGAGCAGGCGGGGTATCGCATAGGACGGCGCCATCAGTAAACCCTCGGTGTGGTAATCGACCGCCGCCAGTTCGTAATCGACTAGACGCAGGTGGGGTGTGCCGGTCGGCAGGCGCGCAAGCCCGGCCTCGTTGGTGATCCAGCAGCCGGCCGCGCCGTCGGTTATCGGTGAGGAGTTGCCGGCTGTCAGGCTGCCGCGCCCGCTTTCCTTGTCAAAGGCGGGCTTCAATGCCGCAAGCTTTTCGGCCGAAGTATCGGAGCGCGGATTTGCATCCCGCTGCAACTCGGGCAACTTGATGACGAGATCATCGAAGAATCCGCTGGCCCATCCCGCGACCGCGCGTTGATGGCTTTTCAGCGCCCAGTCGTCCTGCGCCTCACGGCTGATGTTCCATTCCTTCGCCGTGTCTTCCATGTGATCGCCCATGGTGCGTCCCGTGATGCGATTGGCCCACCCCTTTGTCGGCAGCAGGTAATCCTGCGGTGTCAATGTCCGAAGCGCCACGAGCGCCTCCGCAGGATCGTGGGAGAACAAATCGGTCAATCGCTTTGACGCTTCAGCGGTCAGCGCGATGGGTGGGCGGCTCATCACCTCACCACCGCCGACCATGACGAGATCCGTGCCGCCACCCAGCATCCCCGCTGCGGCGAATGCCGCGGTCATGCTGGTCGAGCAGGCGAGCACCACCGAGAAAGCGGGTACGTTTGGATCAAGTCGCGCATCCAGCCAGATCTCACGGGCGATGTTGCTCCAGCTCAAGTTGGGAATCACCGTGCCCCACACCACCAGGTCGGGAATGCTGCGTGCGGCCATGGCCTGCACAACGGGGACCGACAAGCTGATTGCGTCGTAATTGGCGAGCTGACCGCCTCCGCGGCCAAACGGCGTGCGAAGCCCTGCTGCAACGAAAACGGTGTGGGGGAAGCGATGCATGGAATCTCCAAGGATCAGATTGGGGGCCTCAATGCCGGGTTCTCAGCCACGATTGAGGGACATGGCGCGTGCGCGCGCTCAAGCAACTGGATGCCCGTGCCTGCATCGCGATCCATGCACGCAGCGCACACCTGAAGCTGATTGAGCACGTTTGCGATCTCTTTCCGTTTGAGAGCCCGGGAGCAACAGAATTTCGCAGTCGCCGATCGCGCCAGTGTCGTTCCAGTGCGCCCCGCCCTCGGGGCCTTCCTCGGCAACTCAGAGGCAGCAAGGGGAACTCGGGCGGCTCTACTCGCGAGACTGCAGCGCAGTGTTACGCCGATTCGCACTCATTTCTACGGGAGTCTTTATTGCTGCGCGCATGTTTGGACGCGTTGGCACGCTCGCTGGACGATATCGCACGCCGCACGGTCCGATACCCGTTGCCTGGATCTCGGCATCACGAGAAACTCAACAGATGCCGCCGGCGCACGCAAACAAGAGCGGTGGCACCGCACGACTCGTCACGGGTTGATGCGGGTGCGACCTCGGCGGCGAGACATGCTCGAGCGGTCCGCATCGCAGATCAAGCGCAATACCGGCGGCAACGGGCGAGTGATGACGCGCCTATCCGCGGCTTTCGCGAGAGGCTCCCGCGCGGCGACCTCCCAAGGCCGCTCCGCAGTTCGAGCGGAACCGAGGGGTCGCCCTTTCCAGAAGCCCTTTGTCTTGTACCGATCGTTGGATGCACATGCTTGTAGTCCACCACCTCGCCAACTCTCGCTCCCAGCGCATCCTGTGGCTTCTCGAAGAACTCGACGTGCCTTACGAAATTCAATTCTATGAACGAAAAGGAAAGGACCATCTCGCGCCGGAAGAATTGAAGGAAATACATCCGTTGGGTAAATCCCCGGTGATCACGGATGACGATCACGCCATCGCCGAATCCGGAGCCATCATCGACTACATCGTGCGTCGGCATGGCGGGGGCCGATTCACGCCTCCGCCGGATAGCTGGCTCTACGATCAATACCTGCAGTGGCTTCACTACGCTGAAGGTTCCGCCGCCCTTCCACTGATCATGAAAGGGCTGGCTTCTCACCTCGGTCCAACGTGGCGTCCGCTCAAGCAGCGTGTGGATGTCGAGCTGGACATCCATCTGAGCTACATCGACAAGAGCCTCGAGGGCTGCGACTACCTCGTCGGTAATGCATTTTCCGCCGCCGATGTGCAAATGAGTTTCATCGGTGAGCTGGCGGCCCTGCGCACGGACAGAAGCCGCTTCCCACATCTGGACTCGTGGGTTCACCGTTTTCAGCAGCGCCCTGCGTATCGGGCTGCAATTCGGCGTGGCGGCCCGTATGCGCTGGAGAGCTGACTACAGACACCCCTCGCATGGGCGTGAATTCCCGTACCCGGCGATGGCAATAAACCTTCAAATCGAGAAATGCTATGTCAGCAGACATGTATGACTACACGGTGCCCTCGCTGCTGCGAGGCCTTGATGTCCTTCGCTCTTACCTGGGCAAAATGCAGGAGGCGATCGACGAAGGGCGCTTTACCGAAAAGGAGTTGCTTCAGGCCCGCCTCGCAAAAGACATGTTGCCGCTGGGTCGACAGTTCCAGATCGCGAGCGCCAACGCGAAAAACGGG
The DNA here is from genome assembly GCA_035689925.1 of Acidobacteriaceae bacterium. Classification (GTDB taxonomy): domain Bacteria; phylum Acidobacteriota; class Terriglobia; order Terriglobales; family Acidobacteriaceae; genus Palsa-343. The sequence goes on along the minus strand of DASSKX010000209.1, from coordinate 5,297 downwards.
CCGGCTCGCCTGACGGGCCAGGCGGCACCCTGGTTCAAGGACGACGAACGCACGCTTGCGGACCACCGCAGGCGGATGGAGAGAACCACTGAGTACTTGCTGACGCTGTCGCCGGAAGATTTCAAGAACAGCCATACGGTCATGGTGGACCAGTCATTCCGGCGAGTCGGCACCACGATGTCCGGCGGTGATTATTTGCGCGCACTGGTGCTTCCGAACTTCTACTTTCACGTTGCAGTCGCGCATGCCATTTTGCGCCACAAGGGTCTTCGCTTGGGCAAAAGTGACTACCTCGGCGTCCTCCCGGAAGCAGACTTCCACCTGGATTCCGCCTCGATGCGCGCGTTGCCCAGTGAGTTTCTGACCCGTGCAGAGAGCGCGAAATGGCTCGCGGGGCGCGGGCTCCAGGAGGATCCGATTGCGAGCCAATCGGGGCGCAATTGCTTCCAGTTCGACTTGCAACCGCTCTCGGTCAAGTTATCTGACCTGATCAGCGGGCTGATGGAAGACTTTGGCGGATTCGAGGACAGCCTTCTGCTGGTAACTGACTGGATCTGGGACAATGAGTATGAAACGGACCCGACCGCGGTGTATCGCGAGGCACGGAACGAATCGCGAGCGTTGGACGAGCTGCCCGGCTTCCTTTTCGATGCCGCAGCTTCCCAGGGTGCAGTGGCGCTCCTGACGTTGCTCGTCGAACGCAAGTGGACAGCCTGGTTCTACTTTGCATCGGGCACCACAGCCCTGCAAATCACCGAAGGTGAGCGCGTGAGTGCCTATACCACGCTCGCCGACGCCGAACGCCTCGTGCGCTATCGCCTCCTTGTCTCGGGCAATGACGTCTTGCCTATTTAGCGTGCTGTCCGTGGACAAGCGAGCTACGACCAACATGAACCATTCGGTCTGCAGGATGTGTCACGTTGGCGTAGGCGAGCACCCATCTCTGACTTGGTCGAACATCCATCAGGAACGTGTTTATGCCACCCCATACGAGCCATCGCGGCGCGCTGGACATCGATGAATCATTCGATCACGTGATCGGCAATCCCTCGGCGAAGGTGGAAATGATTGAATTCGGTGATTTCACCTGCCCGATTTGCCGCCAAGCGCATGCGGTCGTGAAGACGACCCTTCAACAGTTTGGCGACAACATTCGTTTTGCGTTTCGTCATTTCCCCATGAATACCTTGCGACCCCTGGCGGAACAAGCGGCTGAAGCTGCAGAAGCAGCTGCCGCGCAAGGCAAGTTCTGGGCATTCCACGATCTGATTTTTGATCGCCCGCCACCCAGATCGACGGATGAAATCGTTGATTGTGCTCGACAGCTCGGGCTTGATCAGGCGCGTTTCGAACAAGATATGGCCTCACGGCGAGGCCTCACGCGCATTCGATACCAGATCAATCTCGCCCAGGAGCTGGGCGTACGAACATCACCCGCGTTCTTCGTGAATGGGCGGCTTGTAGATGTCTCCTCGAACTTTTTGGAGCTGCGCGACGTAATCCATGGCGCCGCAGGTGAAGTCGGCTGACATGAATTTGCCCAGGGTTTCGCCGCCGCCGTGGCCAGTGCACATCCGCCGGGATTTGACCGCGACGGTGATCCAACCCGTGCTCCAGCGGCTCGGCGTAAAATCCCGGAAAGCGAACCGCCAAGGCCCCGCGCCCCCATGAAAAGCTCTGATTTCGACACTTTGTTTAGACGAGACCCCGCTGTATCGGGCTCGACCAGCTCGCTCGCATTGCTGGCGGAACGAATCCTCGATTCCATGGATGTCCGTGTCGAGGCTTTCGCGATATGCCGGATCGCCCAGGACGCGGCGCTCATCGTCCCGGCAATCTCCGACCTGAAGATCATGTACGTGCTCAAGGGCACGCTGCATCTCTCCGTTGAAGGTTGTGAACCGCTGATATCGCCGGCGGGCAGCATCGTCCTGTTGCCCAAGAATCTGGCGCGAACGTTGTCGGGCCCGGAATCGGTCAACCGGACGTTCAATGTCGAAGAAGCCCTCCATATGGGGCTCCACAACCTCATGTATCTCGATGCGTTCGTTGGAGCAGAACATGGAATTCGTGTGCTGTGTGGCCGAATCAAGATCGGTCTTGCCACTGATTTCAATATATTCGATGGACTCGTCCGCCCCATAAGCGCAAAGCCGGAAAACGACGCTTTTGTCAGAAGCGCGTTCGAGACCATGCTCGACGAGAGCAGATTCCGCACAGCCGGTTCCGAGATTCTCGCGAACACCCTGATGAAGGCATGTCTGGTCGAACTCCTGCGTCACGACCTTGATCAATTGCACCGACCTGGCAGCTCGCCGGCAATCCTCCTGAAACCGGGGGTGGGCAGATCAGTCATCGCCATCCTTTCGCAGCCATCGGCCGCGCACACCGTGGCGTCGCTGGCCAAGGCCGCTTGCATGAGTCGTTCCGCGTTCGCCAAGGCGTTCGTGGAAACGACAGGCACAACACCGATGGAATTCGTGACGCGTTCGCGCCTCGCCAAGGGACGTGATCTGATTATGGCGACTGATGGTTCGATCACATCGATTGCGATCGCCGTGGGCTTCTCCAGCCGCAGCCATTTCAGTTCGCGATTCCGCGAGCGCTATGGCGAAGATCCAACGGCATTCCGGAAGCGAACCAGACAGGAAACGAACTTTGCCTCCGAGGATCCGGCAATACTTGCTACCGGTTCCCGGCCATGATTTGCGTGATCCGTTCGCACGTCCATCAAGACGCCACGCCGGCCTGAATGTGCCGGCCAAGGAGAAACAAATGACCCGGGAGAAATCATCATGAAAGCGATCGAGGTAACGGATCAGGCTGCGGGAACGGCCGGGATGAAGCTGATGGAGCGCCCCGAGCCGCAGGCGGCGATAAACGATGTCGTCGTTCAGATCCACGCGTCGGGGTTCGTCCCGACCGAGCTGGAGTGGCCTTCGACCTGGACCGATCGCCGCGACCGTGACCGCACACCGTCGATACCCGGCCACGAGCTGGCCGGAGTGGTCACTGCCCTCGGCTACGGCACGACGGGCCTGTCGGTGGGGCAGCGGGTGTTCGGCCTCGCGGACTGGTATCGCGACGGCACCCTGGCGGAATATGTGGCGATCGAGGCGCGCAACTGCGCGCCGCTGCCCGGCGATGTCGACTTCACGGTGGGCGCGAGCCTGCCGATCTCGGGGCTGACCGCATGGCAAGGGCTGTTCCAGCACGGGCATCTTCAGGCGGGCCAGCGGGTCCTCGCGCACGGTGCGGCCGGCGCAGTCGGGACAATGGTGACGCAACTCGCACGAGAAGCCGGCGCCTACGTCATCGGCACCGGGCGCGCCGCCGACCGTCAGAAGGCACTCGACTTCGGCGCGCAGGAGTTCGTGGACCTCGACAACGACACGCTGGAAGACATCGGCGGAGTCGATCTGGTGTTCGACGTCATCGGCGGCGACATCGGGAAGCGGTCCGCAGGCCTGATCCGGGCCGGAGGAACACTGGTGTCCGTCGTGGGGCCGCCCGAGGCGCGGCCCGCGGACGGTCTTGCGGTCGACTTCGTCGTCGAGTCCGATCGTGCCCAACTGAGCGAGATCGTCCAGCGGGTGCGGGACGGACGACTGCGGACCAACATCGGCAACGTCTCGGCTTTCGACGATGCCCTCGCCGCCTTGAACCCCACCGGGCGACGCAAGGGAAAGACGATCATCCGCATTCGTCCGTAAGGACGACGGCGACTCCGTCTCCAGGCCGCTTTTTTGACGGTCCCATCGCAACAGAATTGATTGGTGCGACTGCGGCACTTCCCTTACCCTGTGCATCCTTCGAGTCCACGGCCAGTGACATGCACAGCACCAGCGGCGCGGAGCGCGCGCAAGCCATTGTCGTGGTTTCCGGTCTGGACAAGACCTACGCGTCCGGCTTCCGGGCGCTGAAGAACATCAACCTGGAAATCCGCCGCGGCGAGATCTTCGCGCTGCTGGGACCGAATGGTGCAGGCAAGACCACCCTGATCAGCATCATCTGCGGCATCGTCAATCCCGGCGATGGAACGATCACCGTTGCGGGCGACGACGTGGTGCGTGATTTCCGCTCCACGCGATCGATCATCGGACTCGTGCCCCAGGAACTGACCACGGATGCCTTTGAAACGGTCTGGGACACGGTGAGCTTCAGCCGCGGCCTGTTCGGCAAGGCACCCGATCCGGCACACATCGAAAAAGTGCTGAAGGATCTGTCGCTGTGGGACAAGCGCGACAACAAGATCATGACGCTCTCGGGCGGCATGAAGCGACGGGTGATGATCGCCAAGGCGCTGTCGCACGAACCCGATGTGCTGTTTCTGGACGAACCCACCGCCGGCGTGGACGTCGAACTGCGCCGCGACATGTGGCAGATGGTGCGCGGCCTGCGCGAACACGGCGTCACCATCATCCTGACCACGCACTACATAGACGAGGCGGAGGAGATGGCCGACCGCGTCGGCGTGATCAACAAGGGCGAGCTGGTGCTGGTCGAGGAAAAGCACACCCTGATGCGCAAGCTCGGCAAGAAGCAGTTGCTGCTGCAACTCCATGAAACGCTCGAGCAGGTGCCCTCCTCCCTGTCTGCCTACGATCTTCAACTCGGCGGAGGCGGCGCGGAGCTGATCTACACCTACGACAGCCAGGCCGAACGCACCGGCATCACCCTGTTGCTGCGCGACCTCGCCGCGGCGGGAATCGGCTTCAAGGACCTGAGTACCCGCCAGAATTCGCTGGAGGAGATCTTCGTCAGCCTGATCAGGGGCGAGCACGCATGAACTGGCACGCGATCCGCTCGATCTACAAATTCGAAATGGCCCGCACCCGGCGCACGCTGATGCAGAGCGTGGCCTCGCCGGTGCTTTCGACGTCGCTGTATTTCGTGGTGTTCGGCTCCGCGATCGGCTCGCGCATCACCAGCATCGAGGGCGTGAGCTACGGCGCCTTCATCATTCCCGGCCTGATCATGCTGACCCTGCTGACGCAGAGCGTTTCCAACGCCTCCTTCGGCATCTACTTTCCGAAGTTCGTGGGCACGATCTATGAACTGCACTCCGCGCCGGTGTCGTTCATCGAGATCGTCATCAGCTATGTCGGCGCGGCGGCGACCAAATCGGTGATCGTGGGTTTGATCATCCTCGGAACGGCGCGCCTGTTCGTGCACTACGACATCATCCATCCGCTGTGGATGGCGGGCTTCCTGCTGCTGACGGCGATCACGTTCAGCCTGTTCGGTTTCATCATCGGCATCTGGGCGGACAATTTCGAAAAACTGCAGGTGATCCC
>DASSKX010000208.1:0-5954 GCA_035689925.1 Acidobacteriaceae bacterium | reverse complement strand
CCGTTTTTTCAAATCGACGTGCGGCTCAAACCGAACCTCAACGCCTGATGTCGCCTGTGCGAACTCATGCACCACTGCGGGTGAATTGTTCTGCCGGAATTCCTCGGCCATCGTAATGCGGCCGATCTTGAAATTCATCCGTATGGCACGCAGTACATCGAGCACGCGGGGAATATCGTCGACCAGAGAAAGATCAATGGTCTCGATATCCGGCCAGTAAGGAAATCCACGATCGGTGATCACGAGCGTGTTCGTGTGGCGTACACGACTGAGGAGCGAATTCAGATGCGGGTTTAGAATTCCTCTGCAGAGCATCAATGTCTCCCTTACGAGGCGGCATCGCGTCGATCGTCCACATCGGGCCCGCTTGCGTAACGCCCCCTGAGCCTTCCTCGCGTTATCTGTTACGTGAGCCGATACTCCCCGGAGACTGGTGAGGCCGCGTTAACATCCGAGATGAAGCTACTACACGCTACCGGCCTGCTCGCTGGCAGTTAACTTGCTCAGCCGAAGGTCACCTTCAGCGAAGCTGCGTAATCGGCTGCCGGCCGGTATTGCCTCGGCAATTCGACCTGCAGATGCTCGGCCGTCTGTTTCCAGTTGAGTCGTTCGCCGGTTCCGATAAGCTCCACTCGCTCGATCTTCCCCGGCTTCGTTGCGGCAGACAGACCCAATGACTGCACGAGCACAGGCTCCGTTGGCCAGCCCAGCACGATCGCGTAGACCACGTTGTTCGCTTTATTGCGCGTGAAGCGAATATCCTTCTCGCCCAACTTGCTGATGCTGTTCCCCTGGAACGAGCCGGCCTTGACGCTGTTCGGCCCTTCACCATAGACCTTCCATGGCCTGGTTTCGTAGATCGCTTCGCCATTGACCTGCATCCAGGCGGTGATGCCGTCGAGGACGGCAATTTCCTTGCTGTCGATCGTGCCGTCCGGCCTCCCCGGAACGTTCAGAATGAAGGTTCCGTTCTTGCTGACGGTGTCGATCATCCAGTGGATCGCATCGCGCGGTGGCAGATAGCCGCCGAAGTCGCCGGGCTTATCGAACAGGCCCCGGTCGTAATGCCACTCTCCGATGCAGGTCTCCGACTGCCAAGCGTATTTCTGAATATCGCTCGTCAGCCCGCGTTCGAAATCCGCAACGACGGCTTTGACCAGCCGCTCCGGAACGTTCTTGACGTTAAGAACGGCTTGCATCCTGCCGTTATTGGTCCACAAGCTGTGGTTGTAAAAATACGCTCCGATGTTCATGCCGCCCCAGCCCAGCGGCAGCAGCGCATTATCGAAGTAGAGCAAATCGGGGTTGTGCTGGTCGATCAGGTCGCGGGTGCGATCGTAGAAGTTCTTCACGTACGAGACATCCGGCAGCGCGTCGAAGGGATGTTTGACGCCGTAGAGGCGCTGCGGATCAAGCCCCTGCCACCACTCGTCCATGCCTTCGCCGGCCGTCAGATCACCGTCATACGGCACGTCTTTCAGGGGGCCGCTCGTGTCCGCACCGTGCGAGGGCTGGAACCACCACCAGTTCCGAGCCTGGTGCACCGTGACGCCGAAGCGAAGTCCCTGCCTCCGTGCTGCCGCCGCCCAGGTGCCAACTACATCGCGGTGCGGACCGAGTGCAGCCGAGTTCCAGGGCTGATGTTTCGAATCCCACGCATCGAAACCGTCGTGATGGTTAGCAAGAGAGATGAAAATCCTCGCGCCGGCGTTCTTGTACCGCGTGATTAGCTCATCTGGCTCCCAGTTCAGCAATGTCCACTGCGCACACAAATCTTTGTAGCCGAAGCGGGAGGGCGGCCCGTAATGCTCAAGTTGATATTTGTTCTGCCGTTGCCCCTCGATATACATGTTGCGCGCGTACCAGTCGCCGGCCTCCGGCACGCACTGGGGGCTCCAGTGAGCCCAGATGCCGAACTTCGCATCCTGATACCACTCCGGTGCGTCGTACTGCAGCAGCGAGTCCCAGGTTGGCTTAAAGGGACCTCGTCCTGAGAGGTCCGCAATCGGCGATTCCATCGGCACGCCGTCCCACGAACCGCCTGAAACGGGCAACTCGCCAGGCTCACCCCAGGCCGTCGGTTTCCACGTCGCGTTCTGCAGCTTCTCCTGGACAATCCTGCCGCTGCTTACCTTGTAGAAGGTTCGTTTCTCGGGAGGCAAAGCGCAGAACCTGGCGTAGTCCTGCGTGTATTCGTCGAATCCGGCAGGCAAGTCTGACGGTTTCTCCTGGCTCTTCTCTTGCCCGATGGCCGGAATCGCGTTCGCCGCGGCAGCAACTGCCAGAAGTCTGCAGAAGTCCCGTCGTTGCACTCTTGCCTCCTTATGAACCAGTGATCTCAGGCGCCCGTTGTTGAAGAAGCGCCGATCATAGCAATCCGGCACAAATCCTGTCAACGATACAGTTATCGATAAATATGCCCGTTTTATGACAAGAGTCTGCTGCTGTGCAGAGGGCTACCGGCCGTCTGGAAAACGCCGACTCGAAGCGCGCACGACCATCCGCGGGGCGATGTACTCCGCCTTTGGCTTACTTTGTTTTTTCGCGCGGGCAATCCTCAGTGCCAGATCCGCTGCGTGTCTCCCGATATTCTCGCTGCCCTGATCCACCGACGACAAAGGCACGCGCAGGAAATCCGAGTAAGAGAAGTTGCCGCACCCTACTACGGCAATGTCTTCGGGAATCCGTAACCCTGCATCGAGAATCGCGCGCATCGCGCCGAGTGCCGACGTATCGTTGAAGCAGAAAAGGCCATCAGGGCGCGTTTCCGCCGCGAGCAGTTGCTTTGCCGCTTCGTACCCGCCCTTTTCTCCGCGATGATCTCCTGACGACCCCAGTGAAATCACGTGTCCTGGCAATGGCGTCAGATGATGTGAGGCAAGCGCACGCTTGTAGCCCTCCAGACGCCCGATCGCCGTGCTGACGTTCGGACCGCGAATGTGCGCTACCCGCCGGCATTGTTGCTCCAGCAGATGGGAGGTGGCCAGCATACCGACAGCCTCATCATCCACACCAACAAAGTTTGTCTCCATGTCGCCGAACCGCCGATCAATCAGGATGTAAGGCGTCTTCTGCTCCTCGATCATGCGAAAGCATTCCACCGTCGATTGCGCCGAGGCGACAAGGATCACGTCCACGCGCCTCGCCAGCAGTTGCTTGATCTCCTGCACCTCCAGTTCCGGGTCTTCATCGGAGGAGGAGATGAAAAGGCTGTAGCCCTGCTTTCGCGTCGTTGCCGAGATGGCTTTCGCGATTTCAGCGAAGAACGGATGGAGCAGATCCGGCACCACGAGCCCGAGCGTCCATGTCTTGCCGGATACCAGCGAGCGGGCCGCCAAATTCGGCTGATAATTCACCTCTCGCATTCGTTTCAGAACCCGCTTGCGAGTCTCCGCTCCGATGTCGGGGTGGTCTCGCAGCACCTTCGACACGGTGACAACTGAAAGTCCCAGGTCGTTGGCGATGTCTTTCAATCGGGCTGCCATGAATGGAGCGGCTCCTTGCGGCCCCGGCGCGTCGAATGCGCCCGCCGAGGCCAAAGTCAACGATAAAGTTACGAGATGGTGAGAGTGCCAGTCAATGAGACCCGACGCACGAGCCAGGAGCCGACAGGAACCGTGCTCTTCGGTCGTTGAGCCGGGTCAACTGTAATCGCACGAGCTCCCGGCAGTGGGAATCGCAACGGCCGCCACGAGGTCCAGCACGCAACATGTTTGCAAGCCATCGCCCCAAGCCTTTCTCTCACTGGCACGTAAAATTCCTGGCGTCTTCCGCGTCTCCATGTCCGGTGTACTGTGCGTGTTTGGGATATGCGCAAAGCGGGCGGCTGCGTCCCGGGAACGCTGCTCCCGTGGCGATCACCGAATCCGGCGCAATTCCCTTTTCCACCCAGTTCACCACCGCGGTGAGCATGTCGAAATGATCGAGAGAGGGCCCGCCTCCGCAATGGCTCATCCCTGGCACAAAGAAGAACCGGCTCCACTCGGCAACTTTGTCCGCTCCGCCATTCGCGGCTGCGAGCGACTGGTAGTACCCCAGCGTATCCAGTGGTGAAAACCATGGATCGCTGTCGCCGTGGAAGAAGATGAGCTTGCCGCCGCTCCCGGAGAACGTGGAGAGATTCGTAGCAGCAGGCTCGACCAGCGGATCGGAAGCATGCAATGCTTCCTGATCCACATCGATCGAAGTGGCGGTGGGATACGGACCAAACAACCCGCGCGCCCGTGGATGCAGCAGACCGGGAATCGGACCGTTCGCCGCAATACCTGCGTCATACAGGAACCCGGGATAGACCTGCGTTCCATACGCATTTTTCGGCCCGGCAAACGCCTTTTTGATCGCCGCGGTCTTCTCCGCCGGCAGGCAGCCCTCGGTTTGACCGGGCTTGCAGGCCAGCTCCGCGGGATCGAAATCGCAGCCGAGCGGATCGAAGATCATCCCGTCAGCTACACCGTCCTTCGCGTCGCACTTTTTCATTAGCGCGTCCATGAACAGCTTGCGGTCACTGTCGCTGAGGAATTTCTCGATCTGCGGCACGCCCGATGCGTCCTTCGGCGCGCCCTGGTTGTACGCCACGGGAATCCATTTCGCGATGGCCAGATTGGAGAGTCCGGTACGCATGGCCGGATCTCCCGAGACGATCCCGTTGAACACCGTGGGATAACGCTGCGACAGGATCATCCCTTCGCGCCCGCCGGTCGAGCACCCAACGAAGTACGAATGTGCGACAGGTTTCGCGTAGTACCGGGCGATGATCTGCTTCGCTACCCCGGCCACTTCGGCATTCGCAAGATAGGCAAAGTCGAGATACGCCTGCTGATCGCGCATGAAGGAAAAATCGAACCCGCCCGTCCTGGCCTTGTGCCCCGTATCGGTGCTCGCCACCGCGAATCCTCGAGCCAGCGCGGACCGATCGCCGGCGTAAGAGGCACCCACCGGATAGTTGACGACGCCGTTCCCGCCGCCCCCGCCCTGCATCATGAAGTCGCCATTCCAGGCCTGCGCCGGAGGCAGAGCCAGGGCAAAGCCGATCCCGTACTCCTGCCCTCCCACTCCCGTCCGGCGATGCATCACGCCCTCGACGCGGCAATGCGCCCGCAATGTTCCGCTGTAACGCGGAAACGATGAGGGCACCGTTGCGCCGGCGGCCACATCTACCGCATTGGTGATCTCCACGCCGTCGAGTTTCAGATTCGCCACGTCCGCGCAGGTCTGCTGCCCCTGCGCGGTGCCCGGACGGACCATCGAGCCTGCCAGTGCGAGGAGCAGGACCTGGTACGCTTTCATACTCCTGCCTATTCCGGCAGAGCGATCTGCCCGTCGACATGGAAGTGGCCCGTAGCCGCAGGCGCTCCGGTGTCCGGCTGCCCGCCACCGATGCTCACCGTGTAATCACCCGCGGCGATGATCGGATGACCGTCTTCGGTCACCATCCCCAGATCGCGGTTCTTCAACTCGAAGTGAACCTTCTGGCTCGCCCCTGGCTCCAGGTGCACCCGCTCAAATCCCCGCAGAGCAACACGCGGAGCGCCGGCCACCGGCGGAAACTTCAGATACAGCTGCACCACTTCATCCCCGGCCAGCTTCCCCGTGTTCGTCACCGTCACGTCGGCGTCCACCGGATCGCCTGGATTCACCGTCGCGTGCGGCACGCTCAGATCGCCGTAACTGAAGGTCGTGTAGCTCAGCCCGTAGCCAAACGGATACAGCGGCTTCCCTGTGAAGTACCGGTACGTGCGGTTATGCATCGAGTAGTCTTCGAAATGCGGCAACTGCTCGACGCCCTTGTAAAACGTAACCGGCAATCTTCCAGCCGGATTATTCTTGCCGCTCAGCGTCTCGGCGATCGCCGCTCCGCCCTCCTCGCCCGAATACCACGCCTCGAGAATCGCGTTCGCGTGCTCGCTTTCCCAGTTCACCGCCAGCGCGCTGCCATTCATCAGCACAACCACCAG
>DASSKX010000207.1:0-8546 GCA_035689925.1 Acidobacteriaceae bacterium | reverse complement strand
CCGCAAGATCACAGTGGACGTCAAAGGCGAAATCCTCGAGCTGAAGAACACGATCAACACCATGGTCGATCAGCTCAACGCGTTCGCTGGCGAAGTCACCCGCGTGGCACGCGAAGTCGGCACCGAAGGCAAACTCGGCGGCCAGGCTGTCGTGCCGGGCGTCGGCGGCACCTGGAAGGACCTCACCGACAACGTCAACGTCATGGCCGCGAACCTCACCGAACAAGTCCGCGGCATCGTCAAAGTAGTCACCGCCGTCGCCAACGGCGACCTGAAGCAGAAGCTGACGGTGAACGCCAAGGGCGAAGTGGCGGCTCTCGCCGAGACCATCAACAACATGACGGACACGCTGGCGACCTTCGCCGATCAGGTCACCACCGTCGCCCGCGAGGTCGGCGTCGAAGGCCGCCTCGGCGGACAGGCCAACGTCCCCGGCGCAGCCGGAACCTGGAAGGACCTCACCGGCAACGTCAACCTGCTGGCCGACAACCTGACCAACCAGGTGCGTGCCATCGCCGAAGTGGCGACGGCCGTCACCAAGGGCGACCTCACCCGCTCCATTCAGGTGGAGGCCCGCGGCGAAGTGGCCGAGCTGAAGGACAACATCAACACGATGATTGACAACCTTCGCCTGACCACCGACCGCAACACCGAGCAGGACTGGCTGAAGACCAACCTCGCCCGGTTCACCGGCATGCTGCAGGGCCAGCGCGACCTCTCCACCGTCGGCCGCATGCTCCTGTCCGAACTGGTCCCGCTGGTCAACGCGCAGCAGGGCCTCATCTACCAGACTGAGACGCAGGCCGAAGGCGACGAGGAAGGCACCCTCGTGCTGCTCTCGGCCTTTGGCAATGTCCGCGAAGGCCACACGCCCGAGATTGGCATCGGCGAAGGCTTGATCGGCCAGTGCGCGGTGGAAAAGCGCCGCATGCTCATCACCGAGCTGCCCCGCACCACCGTGCCCATCCGCTCCGGCCTCTTCGAAGCCATCCCGCGGAACGTCATCGTCCTGCCGGTACTCTTCGAAGACCGCGTCAAAGCCGTCATCGAACTGGCCAGCCTCTCCACCTTCACTGCTTCGCACCTGGCCTTCCTCGACCAGCTCACCTCCTCCATCGGCATCGTGCTCAACTCGATTGAAGCCACGATGCAGACCGAGGCGCTGCTCAAGCAGTCGCAGCAGCTGGCCGCCGAACTCCAGACGCAGCAGAAGGAACTCCAGCAGACCAACGAGCAACTGGCGCAAAAAGCCCAGCAGCTTGCCGAACAGAACTCCGAAGTCGAACGCAAGAATCAGGAAATTGAGCAGGCCCGCCGCGCTCTCGAAGAGAAGGCGCGCGAGCTGGCCCTCACCTCGAAGTACAAGTCAGAGTTCCTCGCCAACATGTCCCACGAGCTGCGGACGCCGCTCAACTCGATCCTCGTGCTGGGACAACAATTGGCGGAGAACCCCGACGGCAACCTCACCGGCCGCCAGGTCGAGTTCGCCCGCACCATCCACGGTGCCGGAACCGACCTCCTCAACCTCATCTCGGATATCCTGGACCTTTCGAAGATCGAATCCGGCACCGTTTCCATCGAGCCGGAAGAGCTCTTCTTCGGCAGCCTGCTCGAGGCCGTCAGCCGCCCCTTCCGCCACGAAGCAGAGAACCGGAAGCTCTTCTTCGAGGTGAAGAGCGATCCCAAACTCGGACGCAGCCTCGTCACCGATCCTCGACGTCTCCAGCAGGTGCTCAAGAACCTGCTCTCCAACGCCTTCAAGTTCACCGAACAGGGCGGCGTCCGGCTCACCGTCTCCTCCGCCACCTCAGGCTGGAGTCACGACCACCCGATCCTCTCCGGCGCCGGATCCGTGGTCGCCTTTGAGGTCTCCGACACCGGTATCGGTATTCCGGCCGAAAAGCAGCGGATCATCTTCGAGGCCTTCCAGCAGGCCGATGCCGGCACCAGCCGCAAGTACGGAGGCACCGGACTGGGCCTGGCCATCAGCCGCGAACTCGCCAGCCTGCTTGGCGGCGAGATCCAGCTGCGCAGCGCGCCGGGCAAGGGCAGCACTTTCACGCTGTACCTGCCGCAGACGTTCGTCGGACCGGCGAGCGCTCCTGCGCCGAGTCCTGCGAGGGAACGGCAGAGCGTCAGCCAGGTGATCGCGACCGCGCCCGTCTTCCTGACCAGTCCCGCCGTCGCCGAGCAGGACTCGACGGTTGAGGATGATCGCGAGACTCTCCTCGACGGCGACCAAGTCCTGCTCATCGTCGACGACGATGCCCACTACGCCCGCGTCGTCGCCGACCTCGCCCACGACAAGGGCTTCAAGGTCCTCATCGCGCAGACCGGCGCTGAAGCTCTGGCCCTGGCCCGCGAATACAACCCCACCGCCATCTCCCTCGACGTCTTCCTGCCCGACATGCTCGGCTGGACCGTCCTCAACCACCTCAAGCAGGATGCCCGCACACGGCACATCCCGGTGCAGATGCTCACCATGGATGACGACCGCCGCCACGGCCTCTCCCGCGGCGCCTTCGCCTACGTGACCAAACCCACCTCCACCGAAGACCTCGAGAACGCTCTTACCCGTATACGCGACTACTCCCTGCCGCGGCGCAAGCGTCTCCTCGTGGTCGAGGACAATCCTGCCGAGCAGCTCACCATTCGCGAACTCCTCGGGCACGACGACATCGACATCGATGTGGTCGACTCCGGCACCGCGGCCCTCAAGTCGATGCATGAGAGCAACTACGACTGCGTCGTCCTCGACCTGCGCCTGCCCGATATGACCGGATTTGAAGTGCTCGACCAGCTTCGCGATAATGAGAAGCTTCGGGACCTGCCCGTGGTCGTCTTCACCGGCCGCGAGCTGACCCCCGAGGAGGATTCTCGCCTGCACCTGGCCGCACGCAGCGTTGTTGTCAAGGACGTGGAGTCGCCCGAGCGCCTGCTCGACGAAACCGCGCTCTTCCTGCATCGCGTGGTGGCCAATCTTCCGGCCGATAAGCAGCGCATGCTCGACCGCCTGCATCAGTCCGATGAAGCGCTTTATGGCCGCAAGGTGCTGATCGTCGATGACGACGTGCGCAACATCTTCGCGCTGTCCAGTGTTCTGGAAAGAAGGGGCATGACCGTGCTCACCGCAGGCACCGGACGCGAAGCCATCGAAACCATTGAATCCACGCCCGATCTGGCAATTGTGCTGATGGACATCATGATGCCGGAAATGGACGGCTATGAGACGATGCAGGTCATCCGCCAGAACGCTTCTCTGCGGCGGCTGCCCATCATCGCGCTCACAGCGAAGGCAATGAAGGGCGACCGCGAAAAGTGTCTTGAAGCGGGCGCCTCTGAATATCTCGCGAAGCCGGTGAACACCGAGCAGTTGCTCTCCGCGCTCCGCATGTGGCTGCATCGGTAGGGGAGGGGTCTCTGGGCTCGGAGAAATCGATGACGGCAGACGAGAAAGTCAACATCCTGATGGTGGACGATCAGCCCGCCAAGCTCCTCAGTTACGAAGTCATTCTGGCGGATCTTGGCGAGAACCTCATCAAGGCCACATCCGCCAGGGAAGCTCTCAATCTCCTGCTGAAGACCGATGTTGCCGTCGTTTTAATGGACGTCAGCATGCCCGAGCTCGACGGCTTCGAGCTGGCGGACATGATCCGCAACCATCCGCGGTTCAACAAAACCGCCATCATCTTCATCTCCGGTGTCCACCTCACCGATACCGACAAAATCAACGGCTACCGGAGAGGCGCAGTCGACTACATCTCCGTGCCCGTCATCCCTGAGGTGCTGCGCTCCAAGATCGGTGTTTTCGTCGATCTCCACCGCAAGACCCGTCAGCTTGAGCGCCTGAACACCGGCCTCGAGCGGATCATCGGCGAACGCACCGAAGAACTCCGGCGCAGCGAAGCCCAGCACCGCGAGCGCGCGGAGCTGCTGGAACTGGCTACGGAGGCCATTGTGGTTCGCGACCTCAGCGGGCCAATCCGCTACTGGAACTGCGGCGCCGAAAACCTTTATGGCTGGAAGCGAGATGAGGTTTACGGCCGCGACCTGCACGACCTGCTCCGCACCGTTTTTCCCACGTCGCGCGAAGAGACTGAGCGCGACCTGCTGGCCACGCGTTCCTGGGAAGGCAATCTCCGGGTGCACAGCAAAGACGGCCGCGAGCTCGTCGTCGCAACCCGCAAAGTCCTCAATCATGAGGGTGATGGCGTCCTCGAAATTCAGCGCGACATCACGGCTCAGCTGCAGGCCGAAGATGCCCTGCGCCAGTCCGAAAAGCTGGCCGCGATGGGCCGCGTCGCCGGCATCATCGCCCACGAGATCAACAACCCCCTCGAGGCGATCACCAACGCCTTCTACCTGCTGCGCAACCATCCTTCCCTCGACGAAGAGGCCCGCTATTACGCGGCGCTCGCCGAGCAGGAGTTGCAACGGGTCTCGCACATCACCCGCCAGACCCTCAGCTTCTACCGCGAGTCGCGCCAGCCCATTACCGTTTCGGTTCCCGACCTGCTCGACAACGTCGTCGAACTCCAGCAACGTCCCATCGCCGTCAACCAGATCCGGCTCGAGAAGAAGTACCTGTCCCAGGGTGTCATCCGCGCGTTTCCAGGTGAACTCCGCCAGGTTTTCCTGAACCTCATCGGCAACGCCATTCAGGCCATGCCTTCCGGAGGCACCTTGCGCCTCCGTGTTGCCGACATCCTCGACCCGATTACGCAGCGCCGCGGCATTACGATCTCCGTCACGGATACTGGTTCCGGCATCGGGCCCGAAGAAGCGCGACGCATCTTCCAGCCGTTCTTCAGCACCAAAGGCGCAAAGGGTACGGGCCTCGGCCTCTGGATCAGCCGCGGCATCGTCCAGAAGTACGAAGGACGTATCGCCTTTCGCACGCTTCGTTCCGGCGCCGGAGAGAGTGCCTGCACCTGCTTTCGCGTCTTCCTGCCGATCATTGGGGACGTAGGCACGCCCCCCGGCCGCGAGCAGGACGTCCAGGCAGCCAGCGGCGTCCGCGCCATCGCGTGACAACGGATTACCGATACTGATCCCCAGCAACTTTCGGCTGACGCCCCGGCCTGCCGCGATGTACAGTGGTGCAGTTGGTGGCACCGATGGCAACCGTTACCGTTGAACGTCCCGCCGCGACTCTGACCGCCCGCCTCGTCTCTCTCGACGTCCTCCGCGGCATCACGATCGCCTTCATGATCCTCGTCAACAACAACGGCGGCCACGCCTGGTGGCCCTTCGAACACTCCGCCTGGAATGGCTGGACGCCCACTGACCTGGTCTTCCCCACGTTTCTCTTCATCGTCGGCGTCACCACCGTGCTCTCGCTCGAATCCCGCCTGAGCCGCGGCTGCACGATCGCCTCGCAACTGCCGCACATCATCCGCCGCGCGGTGATCCTGTTCGCGCTGGGTGTGGCAATCGCTTTCGTCGCTCAGCTTCCCCATCTGCACCTCGAGCATCTGCGCATCTACGGCGTGCTCCAGAGGATCGCGATTTGTTATCTGGCCGCCAGTCTGCTGTGGATTGTCGTCCGCCGCTCGCCGCACCGGGTCGCGATGCTGGCTGCCATGACCGTGGTCCTGCTCATCGGGTACTACATCCTGATGCGCTGGGTGCCCGTGCCCGGATACGGCGTGCCCGGCCGCGACATTCCCTTCCTCGACAAGGACCTGAACATCGTCGCCTGGCTGGATCGCCACATCTCCCCGGGGCGCCTCTACGAGCGCACCCGCGATCCCGAAGGCCTGCTCAGCGACTTCCCCTCGCTCGCGACGGCGCTCCTCGGCATGCTCACCGCTGTCTGGCTGCGCACCGACCGCACGATTCGCCAGAAGTGCCTCGGCATCTTCGCTGCCGCCATCGCGCTCATCCTGCTCGGCGAGCTCTGGAACCCGTGGTTCCCCATCAACAAGAAGCTCTGGACCAGCTCCTACGTCCTCTTTGCCGCCGGCTGCTCCCTGCTCGTCTGGGCTCTCTGCATCTGGCTCATCGACATCAAAGGCTGGAAGAAAGGCTGGAGCGGCTTCTGGCTGGTCTTCGGCACCAACGCCATCTACGCCTATGTCGTTTCGGAGCTCATCGGCATTCTCTTCTGGCGGATCCACATGGGCCGAACTTCGTTCACGGGCTGGAGCTACAACGAGCTGCACGCCTTCATTTCCTCTCCAGGGGCCGCCTCCCTCGTCTACTCCCTGCTGTTCGTTCTGCTTTGCTGGGTGCTGACGCTGCCGCTCTACCGCAAGAAAATTTTCCTCAAGCTGTAAGGAAGCCGGTGGCCTGCAGCCAGCAGCAGGCCACCGTTTCGCGCCTGGGTTACACTCCCTGACATGGCCCAGCTCCGGAACTTTGAAGCTGCGGTGTTCCGTCGCATCCGCCGGGAGCCGCCAAAAGGATTCGTGCACCGCACGGCCTTCTGGCTGTTCCTCGCCTATTTCGCCCTGGCGCTCCTGGGCTGGATTCCCGGTCCTACCGGCGTCGGCTTCCGCCAGCTCGCCGCCCTTGATTTCTTCATCCTCATCCTTTTCTGTATCCCGCTGCTCTGGCGCTACATCTTTGGCTATCTGCTCTGGAAGGTGCGCAATCGGCTCATCGTGACCTATGTCCTCATGGGCCTGACGCCGGTGGTGCTCCTGTGCACCCTGGCGCTGCTGCTGCTCTACGTCTTCTCCGGACAGTTCGCCATCTTCGCCGCCACCAGCGTCATCACCGAAGAACTCGCCCACATCGGCACGCAGAACGGCAACTTCACGATGCACCTGGCGCACGTGCTCGACCGCGATCCGAAGCTCCAGTCCGTCATGCTGCCCGAAGTAAGCTCGGTCCCGCGCGAGCGTGAGTACACCGGCCTCGCCGTTGCTGCCTGGCACGACGGCCGCCGCATTCACATCGTTCCCGCTTCGATCGACGCCCAGGAACCGCCCCCGGTACCCTCGTGGCTCCCGGAGCGCTGGCACGGGGTTGCACTCGATCGCGGGCAACTCTGGCTCCGCACCGCTGACCGCGAGACGATCGATGGGCACACCACCGTCGCCATCACCAGCGTTCCCATCCGCAAAGACAACGTCGAAGCCATTGCCCAGGGGCTCGGGATCGTCGGCATCTACAGCAGCACGGATCGATCGCAGCGGACCCCAAAACCCGGCGTGACCATCGACGCCTCCACGTCGGCGACCAATTCTCACCTGTCCCTGAACGGGCAAAATCCCGAACAGCTACAGCGCAACACGATTTCCGGTGGGTCGCTCCCCGATAAGCAGCACTTCTACGACATTCCCGTCCGCTTCGCCGCCCCGCTCGAAGTTACCGACTGGGCCACCGGCAAAGGGCAGCAGGATATCGCCGCCACCTGGGTCACGTCGCGCCCCTCGCTCCTCTATCGCCGTCTTTTCATCACAGCCCTGCAGCTCGGCGACTTTATCCGCGACGCGCTCATCGCCATCGCCATCGCCTTCGGCATCGTCGAATTGCTGGCCTTCCTCGCCGCCGTTCGCCTGAACCAGACCATCACCCGCTCCGTACACGACCTCTACGAAGCGACGCTCGCCATCGACGGCGGCAACCTGGGCCATCGCATCCAGGTGCGCCGCAAAGATCAGCTTGGGGCTCTCAGCCGCTCCTTCAACAGCATGACCGCCTCTCTCGAGCGCCTGCTCGTCGAGCAGCGCGAGAAAGAGCGCCTCCAGAACGAGCTCGCCATTGCGCAGGAGGTCCAGGCGAATCTTTTTCCCCGCGGCCAGATCGCCTTGCCCATGCTGGAAATCCACGGCGTGTGCATCCCCGCCCGCACCGTCAGCGGCGACTACTACGACTTCCTGACCTTTGGCGACACGCGACTCGGCATCGCTCTCGGCGACATCAGCGGCAAAGGTATCTCCGCTGCGCTGCTCATGGCGACGCTGCACTCTGCCGTGCGCGCTTACTGCATCGCGGAAGTGGCCACCGCAGGCGCCGCCTGCCCTGGCGGGGACTCAGCCCAGCCGCTTGCCAAATTCTCTGCCACACAAGAAATCGAGTGCGGCGAACTCTTCGAGGAGCCCGCCCGGGTCCTTACGCTGCTGAACCGCCATCTCTACCGCAGCACCCAGCCGGAAAAATACGCGACGTTGTTCCTCGCCCATTACGACGGAATCACGCGGCGGCTCGTCTACTCCAACGGGGGGCATCTCGCTCCGCTGCTGCTCCGCGCCAATGATACGGTGACGCGCCTCGACCGCGGTGGCTCGGTCGTCGGCCTCATCGACGGACTCGAGTGGGAACAGGGCGCGGAACACCTCCGCTCCGGCGACATTCTCATCGCCTACAGCGACGGCGTCACCGAGCCGGAGAACGACTTCGGCGAATTTGGCGAGCATCGTCTGCTCGAAATCGTCCGCCGCCATCGCCACCTCTCGCTCGAAGCCATCTCCGAACAGGTCATCCACACCCTGCGCTCCTGGATCGGCGCCCAGGAACAACCCGACGACACCACGCTGGTCCTCGCCCGCCAGCGCTGAACTGTCTCTGTGGTCGCCGTGTCCCGGTGGTGGGAAGTT
>DASSKX010000206.1:0-5588 GCA_035689925.1 Acidobacteriaceae bacterium | reverse complement strand
CACGGGAAGCGATTCTGCAACTGCTGGAGAGCGTGCAGGCGGGCGAGATGACGCCAGGGGCGGCGATGCGGGAACTTTCGCGGCTGCCGTATGAGGACGCGGGATTCGCGCGCATTGACCATCATCGCGGGCTACGGCTCGGATTGCCTGAGGTAATTTACGCGGCGGGGAAGACTCCGGAGCAGGTGGCGGAGATTTTCGCACGCATGGCTGCGGCCGGAGGGAGCGTGCTGGCGACGCGTGCGACAGGCGAGACCTACGACGCGGTCAGCGAACGGGTTCCGCAGGCGGTCTATCACGAACCGGCGCGGATCATTGGACTGAACAGGACCGCGCCGCGCGAGGATGCTGGGCCTATTGCGGTGATTTGCGCGGGTACGAGCGACTTGCCAGTCGCGGAAGAGGCTGCCGTTACGGCGGAGTATCTCGGGCTGCATGTGAAGCGGATCGCCGATGTGGGTGTGGCGGGGCTGCATCGCATTCTTGCGGAGCGGGAGACGCTCAGCTCGGTGCGGGCGGCGATTGTGTGCGCCGGGATGGAGGGCGCGCTGCCCAGCGTGGTCGGCGGGCTGGTTGCTGCTCCGGTGATTGCGGTGCCAACCAGCGTGGGTTATGGTGCGGCGTTTGGCGGGCTGGCGGCTCTGCTGGGGATGCTGAATTCGTGTTCGCCCAATGTGTGCGTGGTGAATATCGATAACGGCTTCGGCGCGGCGTATGTGGCGGCGATGATGGTGCGGAATCACGCGCACGCGGACAGCGCGACCGAACGTGAGACGGCGGCAGCGCGGCGGTGACTGCTTCCACCACAGACAACACAGAGAGCACAGAGGTCCGAGGGCTAGGCCACCAGGAGCACCTTTCCGTGCGGGTGGCCGTGTTCGGCGACATCCTGAGCTTTGCGTGCTTCTTCGAGACGAAACGTCTTCGCGATGGGGATGGTGAATTCGCCGCGGGCGACGTCGTCGGCTAATTCGTAGAGGCGTGAGGCGTCGGGCTGCGCCATGAAGGCGTGCACCTTGATGTTCCTGCCGCGTGCGGATTCGGGCTCTCCGAGTACGGATCCGAGAACGCCGCCTTTTTTCAGGTAGCGCAGCAGACGGCCGATGGTGGGCTCGCCTACGGTGTCGGCGATGGCGTCGAGGTCACGGAGGTTCGGGATCTCCTCGTCGGTGTCGATGGCGACGACGCGATCGGCGCCGAGGTTCGCAGCTTCGTCCATCTGATTGCGCTTGACGCCGGCGATAACGTGCGCGCCGCGCTTGCGGGCGACGTGGACGGCGGTGCGTCCGACTCCGCCGACGGCACCAGTGACGAGGACGCTCCAGCCGCGGTCGAGTTTGACGGCCGTTTCGATGAGCTGTGCGCCGGTGGTGAGGACGAGGGGAAGGGCGGCGGCTTGCTCGAAGGTGAGCTTGTCGGGGATGGGCGCGAGGACATCGGCACGGACGGTGGTGTATTCGGCGTAGGTACCGTTGGCGAGCGCCATGACGCGCATGCCTTTGTGGAAGCCGGTGACGTCGCGGCCTACGTCGACAACTTCGCCGGCGAGATCGCGACCGAGGATGGCGGGGAAGTCGACGGGCAGGCGACTCCGCGCGGCGCCGCTGCGGATCTTCCAGTCGACGGGGTTGATGCTGGTCGCGCGCACGCGGACGCGCACCTCATTCGGCCCGAACGGCGGTTCCTGCTGGTCGTTTTCGAACTGCAGCTTGTTCACGTCGCCGTATTCGTAGAGAACGACTGCCTTCATCGCACACCTCTCGCTTTTTCTTGTTGGGATGAGCGATTGAGGGGATGCGTGGCTTCAGACGCCCACGGGCGTGTTCTTTGGTTTTTTCGAGAGGAGCCAGAGCATCGCGATGACGGCAAAGATGGATGCAAGCCCGGCGAGACCCAGGATGCGGAGGACGGCGACGGTATAGCGTCCCTGAGAGGGCGAGTAGTTGCAGCAGTAAAGGAGCACGAGGTCACTCAGCGTTCCGATGTGGTGCGAACTGGCCTGGATGATGGCGAGGCGCACGTCGCGGGATTGATACTCGATGCCGAAGAGGTATTTCGAGAGGCGGCCGTCGGGCGTCGCGATCATGATGACGCTGGAGTGCGCGAACTGATCGAGTTTGCCGTCGGGGCCGGGGACGCGGACGTAATGGAATCCGGTGGCCTGCGCGAGGGCGGTGATGGAGGGCTGGGGTCCGGTGAGGAAGTGGACGGAGTCGGCGGCGGAGGGGGGCGCATCGATCATGGAGAGGAAGTGCTGCTTCTCCATCGTGGCGGCGGCGGAGGTGTCGGTCGGGTTGATGCTGGTGACGACGACGTCATATTCATGGCCCGCGTGGAAGCCGCTGGCGCGGAGGGCTTCGGCCATTCCGTGGAGCACCTGCGGACAGAGCAGCTGGCAGTTGTAGTACATGAGCGCCATCATCACGGGCTTGCCGTCGCGAAAGTAGTCGCCCAGGCGGACGTCGCGGCCGGACTCGTCTTTGAAGACTGAGCTGAGAGGTAGCTGCCCATTCAGCCTTTGGTCGATGCCGGCGTGCTTCTGCCAGTCGGGTACCTGCTGCGCGCTCGCGCCGACGGGGCGGTCGGCGGAGTACTGCGCGCGCGCCAATGGCGCGGAACTCAACAGAGCAAAGACAAGGCCGGCGAGGAGAATACGGGGGCGCACCACTCTTCAGGATACGCCTGCGGGTGGCTGGATCAGGGCAGTGGGTGGAGGGTGACGGTTTTGCCGGTGCGGGCGGATTCGCGGGCGGCGTCGAGGATTTGCATGACGACGATGTTGGTGTCGAGCGAGGTGAGGTCGTGGTCGGGGTCAAGCTGCCCGCGGACGACAGCGGCGAGGTAGTGCAGTGAAGAGTCCTGCGGCGGCGAAAGCGGCGGGACCGTGAGAGCGGCCTGGGGACTGGATTCGGCCATGCGTTCGACAATGTGCGTGCCGTCGGGAGCGATGGCGTAGGCTTTTGTGCCGTAAACGTAAGTGTCTTTGCGACTGAAGGTCCAGTCCCAGGAAGGCATGAGGACGGCCTGGGCTTTGCGATAGCGGAGGATGATGGTGGCGTCGTCGTCGACGTGCGGGTAGGTCTCGGGCTTGTCGGTTTGCGCGACGGCGGTGACGCTGAGCGGGGCTTCTCCGTGCATGAACCACGTCATGAGGTCGGCGCCGTAGCAGCCGAAGTCGTAGAGGGCGCCCGCGCCGTTCTGCGCGGGGTCGGTGAGCCAGTGGAGGAACTCCGGCTGGACGCCAATTTCCTTCGGGCCCTGGTGGCCGTCGTGGATGACGACCTTGCGGAGGTCGCCGAGGCGGCCTTCCTGGAGCAGCTTGTAGAGGGCCTGATTGCTGGGGTACCAGGTGGTTTCGTAATTCACGAGGACGTGGATGTGGTGCTCGCGAGCCGTGCGGCGGATGGCGAGAGCGTCGGCGAGCGAGAGCGTGAGCGGCTTCTCGACCATGACATCGAGGTGATGTGCGGCGGCTTGCTCGATGATGCGGCGGTGTTCACCGATAGAGGTGTAGACGAGCAGGGCCTGCGGGTGCCGCTGCGCGAGCAGAGCATCGAGCGTCGCATAGAAGAGCGCGTGGTCGAGGTGAAACTGCTGTTCGTATTTGGCGCGCAGTTCGGCATTGGGATCGACGATGCCGACAAGTTCGGCGTCGTGCTGCTGCGGGAAGGCGTGCAGGAATCCGGTGACATGGCCGTGCTCGAGTCCGATGATGGCAACGCGAACGGGAGGTTCCTGCGCGAGTGCGACGGCTGTGAAGGAGAGGAGTGCTGCGGAGACACAGAGGCAGTAGCGCGCGAGGCGAACGAGCATATCGGTCATGTTACCGCTGTCCGGAATGCAACCGCGCGCGTTTGCAACGCTTCCTGGGCGGGTGTTACCGTGAAATTTCGACTCTCTCACTCAAGGACAATCAGCACACATGCAGACCAGTTACAACGGACTTGCCCTGCCCGAAGGCGGCGAGGCGATTCAGTATGCCAACGGCAAGTACCAGATTCCGGATCATCCGATTATTCCTTTCATTGAAGGCGACGGTACGGGGCGCGATATCTGGCGCGCGTCGCAACGGGTTTTCGACGCAGCCGTGGAGAAGGCGTACGGCGGCAAGCGGTCGGTGAAGTGGTTTGAGATTTATGCCGGGGAAAAGGCGTTTCGCGAGTTCAAGAACTGGCTGCCTGACGATTCCGTGAAGGCCGCGACGGATTTTCGCGTGTCGATCAAGGGGCCGCTGACAACCCCGGTCGGCGGCGGGATTCGGTCGCTGAACGTGGCGCTGCGGCAGATTATGGATCTGTATGCATGCGTACGTCCGGTGAAGTACTACTCCGGCGTGCCCAGCCCGGTGAAGCATCCGGAAAAGCTGGATGTGGTGATCTTCCGCGAGAATACCGAGGACGTGTATGCGGGCATCGAGTTCAAGGAAGGCACAGCGGAGGCGAACAAGCTCATCAGCTTTCTGAACGACGACATGCTGAAGGGCGGGAAGAAGAAGATTCGGACGGACTCGGGTGTGGGCATCAAACCGATTTCGATCACGGGCACGAAACGGCTGGTTCGGTATGCGATCAAGCATGCGATGGCGGCCGGACGGAAGACAGTGACGCTGGTGCACAAGGGGAATATTCAGAAGTTCACGGAAGGCGCCTTTCGCGAGTGGGGGTACGAGGTGGCGGTCGCGGAATTCCGCGATGCCGTGGTGACGGAGCGCGAGAGCTGGATTCTCGGGAACGTTGAGGCCAATCCTGGGCTGAGCATTGAGCAGAACGCCGCGATGATTGAGCCTGGCCTGGAGTTCGCGAACGAGGAATTCCGGAAGGAACTCTACACCGAGGTGAAGAACACGCTGGACGCGATCGGCAAAACGCACGGCAACGGCCAGTGGAAGAACAAGATTCTGATCAACGACCGCATTGCCGACTCGATATTCCAGCAGGTGATCATTCGGCCGGCGGAGTACAGCATTCTGGCGTGCCCGAACCTGAACGGCGATTACATCTCCGACGCATGCGCGGCGCAGGTGGGCGGGCTCGGGATCGCTCCGGGCGCGAACATTGGCGATGGCTTTGCAGTGTTCGAGGCGACGCACGGCACGGCTCCGAAGTATGCGGACAAGGACGTGATCAATCCTGGTTCGGTGATGTTGTCGGGCGTGATGATGTTCGAGTTCCTGGGATGGAACGAGGCGGCGAAGCTGATCGAGACATCGCTGGAGAAGACGATTCAGCAGAAATTCGTTACGTATGATTTCGAGCGGCAGATGCAGGGCGCGACCAAGGTGAAGACCAGCGAGTTTGCGACCAGGATGATTGGCAACATGTGAGGACTCGCCGTCCAGACAAATGCGCCTTCGGCGGGACTAGCCGTCCAGGCGAACGCGCCTTCGGCGCAAAACAGTTGAAGAGCATTCGAGGAGAGATATGCGGAAGAAGGTAACGATTGTTGGTGCCGGAAATGTGGGCGCGACTGCGGCGCATTGGATTGCTTCGAAGGAACTGGCGGATGTGGTGCTGATCGACGTGATCGAGGGGGTGCCGCAGGGCAAGGGACTCGATCTGCTGGAGGCGATGCCGATCGAGAAGCGCGAC
>DASSKX010000205.1:0-4144 GCA_035689925.1 Acidobacteriaceae bacterium | reverse complement strand
TCTTCCCCCGCCATGATGGCGCCCAGCACGGAAGCGTTCGCGAGCAGCGCGCTCATTTTCTGTAATTGGAACTGGTCGGAGTGGAATCGGTGCAGAGCTGCGGCAATTTCCACACCGAGTTCCGGCGCGTCGAGGACATTGCGATCCGTTACCAGAATGCGCAGCCCATGACAGAGCTGTCCTGAATATGGATAAGGTTTGGCTGGCGTGAAGTCGATTGGATAGAAGCGGACGCCAGGCAGGTCGCGGCGGTTCAGATAGGCGGCGAGAGCACGGCCATCGATCCACGGCGCACCGAAGATCTCGAACGGCGTGTCCGTGCCGCGGCCGACGGAGATGTTCGTGCCCTCGATCAGGCCCAGCGCAGGATAGAGCGTCGCTTCTTCGAGGTCGCGCAGGTTCGGCGATGGATTCACCCAGGGCTGGCCGGTCGAGTCGAACCAGTCGCCGCGCTGCCAGCCCTTCATCGCAATAACCGTTAAGGGCGCGTGCAGAGTCCTCTGCTGGTTGTCGTAGCGCGCCAGTTCCCCAAGCGTCATGCCATGCCGGACCGGGATCGGCATGGAATTGACGTAGCTTTCGCTGCCCGGATCGGAGACGGGCCCCTGGACGAAAGCGCCGGTAATGGGATTGGGGCGGTCGAGAACGATGATCTCCGTACCGGATTTCGCAGCAACTTCAAGAAAGTACCGCAGCACCGCTTCGTAGGTGTAGTAGCGTACGCCGGCATCCTGCAGGTCGACAACCACACCGTCCAGGGTGCGTAGTGCATCGAGCGAAGGACGGCGGTCCGCCGGGGTTGGCCCATACAGGCTGAGAACGGGAAGCCCTGAGGCGGCGTCGGTCGAATTTGGCACACCGGGTTGATCGTAGGAGCCACTGATGCCGTGTTCCGGACTGAATAACGTGAGGAGCGAAAGGCCTGCGACTGCGGTGGCCGCATCGTGCTGCAGGATGTCTATGGTGCGGCGACCGTGCGCGTCCACACCGGTTTGATTCGTCAGCAGCCCGAGGCGAAGATGTCCTCCATGCTGGCGGGCGAGCGTGGTGAGTTCGGCAAAGTGATCGGCCTCGAGGACATCGATCCCCGTCTCCACCTCGGCATTGCGTGCTGCGCGGCGGCGCATGCCGCTGAGCGATTCGTTGTAGCCGGTGAGGTGCGCAGCCAGAGCACCCCCGTCCGGATGCACTCCAACAGCAGCCGCTGCCACGTCCGCAATCTGGGCTCGCATGGCGGTGATGCCGGTGGGACCGTTGGGATGAACGGCATTGGTCAGGATCACCACGTACGTGTTGCTGGTGGGATCAATCCAAAGCGAGGTGCCCGTGAAGCCCGTGTGGCCAAAGGATCCGACGGGAAAAAGCGTGCCTCGATTCGAGGAGTACCGTGAGTCGATATCCCAGCCGAAGCCGCGCAAAGCTGTGCCGGTGGCGGGCTGCTCGGGCGTGACCATCTTCAGAAGCACGGTGCGGGAGAGGGGAAACTTGCTGGGCCGCCCCGCGAGTCGATCGAGCAGGTTCTGCGCGTAACTGGCAACATCATCAGCATTGCTGAAGAGCCCCGCGTGGCCGGCGACTCCGCCCATGCGACGTGACGTCGGATCATGAACCGCCCCGCGCAGCATGACGTCGGTGCCGGTCCAGTGAACGGGGCCGCCCCACGCCGACTCGCCGTGTTCCCATTGCGTCGGCGCGATGCGCGGCTTCCACGAGACGGGTGGCAGAAATTGCGTGTGAGTCATGCCGAGCGGTTTGATGATGTGGTGTAGTGCGTACCGATTCAGAGGCTCGCCGGAGACTTTCTCGACCAGCGCGCCGAGAACGATGAAGTTGATGTCGCTGTACTGGAAATGAACCCCGGGCGGGCGCAGCGGAGCAATTTCGAATGCGCGCCGCAACCCTTCGGCTCTGCCTTCCCACGGGTCCGCCAGCGAAAGGTCCGGCGGCAGGCCGGAGTAATGCGTCAGCAGGTCGCGAATGGTGATATCGGCTTTGCCGCTGGCAGCAAAATCAGGAAGGTAATGGGCAACAGGCTCATCGACGTCGATCTTCCCCTGCTCATACAACTGCATCACCGCAGTTGCAGTCATGAGCGGCTTAGTAAGCGAAGCCATGTCGAAGATGGTGTCGGGCGTCATGGCTTCGCGCGTGGGCACAAGCGAGCGCATGCCAAACCCACGCCGGTAGACGATCTTGCCGTCATGACCAACGATGACGACGGCGCCTGGTATTTTGTGCTCGGCGATGGCACGCTGCACCACGGGGCCGATGGCGGAAAGACTCGCCTGCGCCGCCCCAGCCATGGTGAACAGCGCTGCACAGAACAGGACAAGGCAGGCGCGGAGAGCGCGTCGCCTCATTGCGCGTTCTCCGGGATCCCGATCTCCTGCGGCGAGGGCAGCGTCCGCGTTTGCTGCCACTGAGCACGCGCCGCAGCGATGCGGCGGCTACGTTCCGTCCAAAGCTGCGCGGCGTCGTCATAACGGGACGTTACGTTGTTCAGCCAATAAGGACGATTCTCGTGAAGCCAGACATCGCTGTAGCGGCTCTCAAGGTAGTGATAGCCGTCGCGAAGATCGTCGCAGAGGCCGTTGACGCCGGAGAGGTTCCAGAGGTCGCGCGATGTATGCGCGGAAATCGTCGGATCCTTCTGGCCCTTGTAGAGGCGCAGATACGCATCCGCGACCTGATCGGCAATTTGGAATTTAAAGGCCAGGAAGTCGATCCGGCGGGCCCCCAGGTCCATCGCATCGAGCGCCTCGATGTTACGCAAATTCCCGGCGGCGCGCGCCTGCGCGATGAGAGTGAGCGCATGCTCGGCGTCGAGGCGAACTTCGGCGGAAACGGGACGGATCTTCGCGGTAATCTCGCGGCCTTCCCTGCTCCAGGGATCAGCCCAGAAATACGCGTCACGGGCATCGTCGAGGCCTGCGCGGGTGAGCGCCTGGTGGGCAGCAATCAGCGCCTGCTGCGCCTGATCAATCTTGCCACCGTAGTCGCCGTGGAAGACAGGGCCGTAATCCTGCTGGAAACGCGCGATGTCGCCGGCATCGGTCTGCCATGAAGCTGCGGCGCCGAAGAGCACGGCGTACCAATCTTCCGCGAACAGCCCCTCGCCATCGTCGTCCCAGATCGTGTTCAGCATTCCGGTGCTTCCGGCGCGCTGGCCGGCCGCGACGAATCCCTGAATGTTGTGGAGAGCGGTATCGAAGTTGGGCCAGACACGATTCCAGTTGTTCACGCCGGGAGCGACCCAGGTCTCCATCCCGGCATGGGTGTAGGGATCGAGCCAGCGTGCGAAACTTGGCTCGGGCTCGTAGTGCCAGGCTACGGCGATCATGTCATGTGGAAGACGTGGCACGAGATCGGGGCTGTTCATGGCCACGTCTCCCCAGAATAGGAGTCGGCGGTGCAGCGGAGCCAGCGCCTGATGGATCTGCGTGAGGAAGTCGATGTAGACGGCGCCAAGGCCACGCTGCTTCACAGCGTCGGCGGTTTGTCCCTGACCCAGCTCGAATGTTTCGTCGGCGCCGATGTGCAGCATGGGACTGGGATAAATCCCGGCGAGTTCATCGAACCACTGTTGGATCAGTTGCATGGAACCGGGTTGGCTTGGCGCGAGGACAGCGCCCGTAGGAATCTCGGCCAGCGGCGCGTATTGCTGCCACAGCAGAACCTTGTGCAGATGACCGAAGGCTTCCTGCTCCGGGACAATGGTGATGTGGTACTGCTGCGCGTAATCCACCAGGGCTTTAGCGTCGGCTGGCGAAATCGATCCGCCGGGCAGCGCCGGCAGCGGATTCGACGCGTATTGCAGGGTGTTTTCGTAGTAAGGCGAGTAAACGTTGAGCTTATAGGACGCAAAGCTGCGGATTTGCTGCTTCTGGAATTCCAGCGTCGGCACGGGACCCCGGGAGAGATCGTCGTGCACGCCGCGCCAGCGCATCGCAGGCCAGTCGCGGATGCCAGCCCCCGTGAGGATAGGACCCGCACCGCCGTACCGCTCGAGTTGCTGGAGGGTTTGCGTTCCGTAGAACACTCCGGCAGCAGTATGCCCAATGACGAACACCTCGTGCGGCGCGGTGAGCAGCACGTAGCCTTCAGCATTCATCGCAGCGTCAAAGTTCATGTGCTCGCGGCGGAG
>DASSKX010000204.1:0-5265 GCA_035689925.1 Acidobacteriaceae bacterium | reverse complement strand
CACGGATGATCCGGCACGGCACCGTGCTGTGAATGCTGCAGAAATGGAACTGCTGGAGGCGTCCCGAGTCCTCACCGCGCATCGGCCGGGGCAGCGGCACTGGCTGTCGGTGCTGCTCACGCGAGAGGTGGCTCTGCTGGTCCTGCAATATTTCTGTTTTTCGTACGTCTGGTATTTCTACATCACCTGGCTGCCGACCTACCTGGAGCAGGGGCGGGGACAAACAGCAACGCATGCGGCCGCGCTAGCTGTTCTGCCTCTGCTCTTCGGCGGATTTGGATCGCTCGCCAGTGGGCTTGCTCCGGCGCGGGTTTCGCGCCGGGCGATTGCCGTCTGCGGGTTCCTTGGAACGGCCATTCTGCTCCTCGCCATTACGCACATCCCCTCCGTTGTGGTCGCGATGCTGATGATGGGACTGGCGAGCTTTTCGAGCGACCTCACCATGCCCATTTCCTGGGACGCGTGTGTCGATATCGGCGGCCCGTATACCGCAACGGTCGCGGCCACCATGAACATGCTCGGCAACTTGGCCGGATTCGCTGCCCCCGTCGCGGGCGGCATCATTCTCCAGCGCACAGGGGACTGGAATCTCCTCATTGACACGATGGCGGCAGCGGCAGCAGTGTCAGCTGCCTGCTGGCTCTCCCTCAATCCGGACGCCGCGCGGCAGGCGCGCGAACTGGAAATAAAGCAGCAGCGCGAGATCAGCGCAGATGGCCTGCTTTGAAAAGGAGTCAAGGATGAAGATCGATCTGACGGGCCGGACGGCAGTGATTACCGGCGGAAGCCGCGGTCTCGGGCAGGCCATGGCGACGGCACTCGCAGAGTCAGGAGCGGCAATTGCGCTGGTGGCGCGTGACACACCGCGTCTGGAGTCAGCACGGGATTTGATTCTCCGCAACGGTGGAACGGCTGAAGCGTTTGCTGCCGACGTGACCAGGGAAGACGAAGTCGCCGCCGCCGCGCGAGCCATCCGGAACCGGTTCGGATCTCCGCAGATTCTTATCAACAATGCCGGGATCAACATCCGAAAAAACCTGGTGGATTTCACGCTCCAGGAATTTCGCAGCGTTCTCGATACAAGCCTGATCTCGACGTTTCTGATGTGCCGCGCTTTTGTGCCGGGGATGAAGAGCACCGGCTACGGGCGCGTTCTGAACATGGCCTCGACGATGGCGCATGTTTCGATGCCCAGCCGCACCGCTTACTCCTCGGCCAAGGCTGCCCTTCTTGGGCTCACCCGTTCGCTGGCGCTGGAATTGGCTGGTGAAGGAGTGACGGTGAATGCCATCAGTCCCGGGCCGTTCGGAACCGAAATGAATACACCGCTGATGAATAATCCCGAACTGAATGCACAGATATTGGCCGGTCTTCCGGTTGGGCGGTGGGGCAAGGTCGAGGAGGTGGGCTCGCTGGCTTGCTACCTATGCTCAGAAGCAGCCGGTTTTATCACAGGAACCGACATCCTGATTGACGGCGGGTGGACGGCCCGATAGGCAGATTGCCGATTGCGAAATGGCCTATCGGGGCGGCGCGGGCGCTTCGAAGCGCGGCGGCTTCGGCGGCACGTAATTCACGAGGGCGTCGATCGGCTTCTTCGCGGCCCAGGCGATCCCGCGCAGCAGCATCTGCTGAATCTGGTAATTCGCGAAATTGGCGTACTCGTGGCCCTGCATCCAGACAAACGCTCGCGCCGGCTTTCCGCCGGGCAGCGTGTGCTCCCGCGTCCAGATCTGCGGCACCACCTCACCTTTGTGAGTACCCGCGCTTGGAGTGCCGGGGATGACGGTCGTGGCCAGCACATGAATGTCGGGATCGTGCGCCCACGTCATTTTGAAGAATGCTTCATCCCAGATCGTGATGTTCGTCATGCCCGCCATGATGGGATCGGCGGCGTCAACGACCGTGTAGGGTATCGGCGCGCCCAGCGTGTAGTTCACCTCGCCATGTTGCTTCGCGCCGCCCACCAGCGCGGCAAAGTACGCCGGATCCGGGCCGCAGAGAGAGTCGTGCAGGCTCACCAGTCCCCCACCGCGGCGTATGTAGGCCTCCAGTGCTACTTTCTCTTCGTCGGTGAGATAGCCGGCGTCACCTTTGTAGATGATGACGACGTCGGTGTGCTCCAGATCGGCGGT
The DNA here is from genome assembly GCA_035689925.1 of Acidobacteriaceae bacterium. Lineage (GTDB taxonomy): Bacteria > Acidobacteriota > Terriglobia > Terriglobales > Acidobacteriaceae > Palsa-343. The sequence continues at coordinate 3,130 of DASSKX010000204.1, read as the reverse complement.
TCGCGGAGGGTGCAAGGCGCCATCGACTACGGCGCCGTGCTCGGTGAGGATCTTGCTCCAGTCCGCCAGAAACTGCGGGTAATCGTGCTGCCCGGCGAAATGCGATTTCAAGCCAGCCCAGATGTAGATATGCATGCCATCAGGATTTTGGCCCCAGCGACGCGGTGCGTTTACACCGGCGGGAGTTGCCGCCTGCGCGCAGACCTGCCGGGCGGGAAAGGCACTGAAGAACACCAGGAAAGACAAGGCGAGCCATACAGGAAACGGCACGGCATCGCCAGAATTTCTGCATCGGTGAGTTGCAAGCGCTGGGGTAGGCTGCTCCTGACCATTCCCGGGGACGCAGCCAATAATCGCGGAGCGCATGAGCACGAGTGAAAGCTCCTGAAGGGGAATAAATCCGGACTGAGTGTGACGACAGAAGAACCAGAGATACGCGTTCCAGGGTGATTCCGTCAATTTGCGGAGCAGTTCATTCCCGTGGGCAGCGCGGTCCTATGATGGAGGTGCAAAGTTATCCAATCCTGCCTGGCGGTCCATCGCGTGCGATCTTCTGGAGTGTCTCAACGGTTCGACGTCACGATCGCCGGCGAGATCAATCTCGACCTCATTCTCTACGGCCTTCCGGAATCCCTGGCGCTGGAACGAGAGCTGCTGGCGAGCGGATTTGAAGCAACCCTGGGGAGTTCGTCGGCGATTCTTGCTCACAACCTTGCCGTGCTCGGCGCACAGGTCGGCTTCATTACGCGAACGGGGAACGATTCATTTGGACGCCTCGCTCTGGAACGCCTGCGCGAGAGCGGCGTGGATACGAGCAGAGTGACGCGCGATGAGCAGCGGACGACCGGGATCACGTTTCTGCTCCAGCACGGAGAGGGACGGCGCATCCTGACCTGGCCAGGAACCATAAGTGAGATGACGCTGGCGCACCTGGACGAGGAGTACCTTGCCTCTTCACGGCACTTTCATCTGTCTTCGCTCTTCCTGCAGCGAGCGCTCGCGCCCGATCTGCCGGCATTGTTTCGAAAGCTAAAAAATGCAGGGTTGACGCTGTCGCTGGACACGAATGACGATCCGGAGGATCGCTGGGACGGCGTGCTGGATAGCCTGCTGGGAGTGGTCGATGTCCTGCTGCCGAACGAGGCTGAGGCGTTCCGGATCGCAAGGCGGGATACGCTCGAAGAGGCTTTGGATGTGCTCGGCGCTCGCGTACCGTGCGTTGCGGTGAAGCGAGGAAGGCGCGGTTGTATGGTTCAGACCGCAGGCCAGCGCTTTGAGGTACCCAGCATAGCCGTGGAGCCGGTGGACAGCATTGGCGCGGGCGACAGCTTCAATGCGGGATTTCTCCTGGCATGGCTGCAGGGCCTTGGGCCCGAAGCATGCGGAAGAGCAGGGAACATCACAGGAGCACTGTCGACCCTGAAGTCGGGCGGGACCGAGGCGTTTCGAGACAGGCGCCTCGTAGCGAGGTTCCTGCGTGAGCACAATTTCCCCGCGGCCTCGACAGTGGCTGGCGAAACCGGCTCAGGCGCGGTCGGGTCTGAAGCTGATCCCTTCGTCGCTCTTGTATCCGCGCGCGCTGACGTGGACCTTCCACTCGGCCGGTTCCAGCCGGTGTCGATGCTGGCGGCTCCGGTGCACGTCATCGCCAAGCCGCGCTATCCCGCGATCGACTACCACAATCATCTCGATTCGCTGGATCCCGCGGATGTGTTGCGCGTCATGGATCGGTGCGGGATCGAACATATCGTGAACATCACGATGAAAACCGGCGACGGTGGTCTGCGCATGATCGATAAGTTTCGGGCGGCCGACCCGAACCGCTTTTCCACGATTGCGTGGATGGACTGGAACGGTCTCGCGCGCTCGGATTTTGTGCAAAGGACCTGTGAGTGGCTCGAACGGGCGGTGGAACGCGGGGCGAAGGGCATTAAGTTCTGGAAGGACCTGGGCCTCAGAGTACGCGACGGCAGCGGTCAACTGCTGCGCATCGACGACGAACGACTCGCTCCCCTTTTCGACAAGGCTGCCGCTTTGCGGATTCCGGTCATGTTTCACACCGCGGATCCTGATGCGTTTTTCCTGCCCGTGGACGAGCGGAACGAACGCTATGAAGAGCTGGCCGCACATCCTGACTGGAGCTTTTATCCGTCGGAGTACGCGAAGGCAGAACTGCTCGATCAGCGAGATCGCGTGTTTGCGCGCCACCCGGCTACGACGTTCGTCGCGGCGCATGTGGCGGAGAGCGGGGAGAATCTCGACCGCGTGGTCAGGCTGCTGGATTCCTGTCCGAACGTGTTCGTCGATTGCAGCGCACGCGTTTCCGAACTGGGGCGTCAGCCGTATCGTGCGCGCGAATTGTTTCTCCGCTACTCTGATCGCATTGTTTTTGGAACGGATCTGCTGCCCGAGGAGGAGATGTACCGGTTGTACTTCCGGTTTTTTGAGACGGACGATGAGTACTTCGAATACCCGTCGCATGCCTCGCGCCAGGGGCGCTGGAATATTTATGGCATCTACCTTCCCGACGATGTTCTGCGCAGGGTTTATCGCGAGAACCCGCTGCGGCTGCTGAACCTGTGAGGCCGAGCATGGTCCAATCCGGTGCGTCCACACCTTACAGCCGCTATCTCCTGGTGCTTGCCGGATTGGGCGGACTGCTCTACGGCGCGGACATCGGCATCATCGCGGCAGCGCTGCTGTATCTGGGCAAGACTATCGAAGTGTCGCTGGAACAGACGTCTCTGATTGTGGCCGCGGTCCTCGGCGGCAGCATGATTTCATCGCTCATCGCGGGTGTGCTCGCCGACTGGATCGGCCGCCGCCGCATGATGATTGTCAGCGGACTGCTGTTCGTGGTGAGCGTCGGGATTATCGTCACCTCCCAGGGATTTGTGTCGCTGTTCACCGGTCGCCTGCTGCAGGGAATGAGCGGCGGGGTGATCGCCGTTGTCGTTCCGCTGTACCTGGCGGAATGCCTCAGTGCGAACAATCGCGGGCGCGGGACCGCAATTTTTCAGTTCTTCCTCACATTCGGAATTGCCGCTGCTGCGTTCGTGGGCTGGTACTACACGCGCCAGGCGGAGATTGCGATCCATTTGGCCGCTGGAAACGCAGCGCTGATTCGGGC
>DASSKX010000203.1:0-2945 GCA_035689925.1 Acidobacteriaceae bacterium | reverse complement strand
CGAAGCCGTTCTTCGCCTACAGCGATCACACCAGCACGCAAACCTGGCTGCTCGACCGCCTCGGTCTGGTATCGTTTCATGGGCCCATGGCCGCGGCGGATTTCTCCGTGCCTGGCGGCGTCCACCTCGAAAGCTTCACGGCGGCGATCACCGGAGGTCTGGTTCAGGTTGGTGCGGAAGAGGGTATCCGCGTGCTGCGCCCGGGTCGCGTTCAGGGGATTCTCTACGGCGGGTGCCTTAGTATTCTGACTGCCGCGCTGGGTACGCCTTACGCTCCGCAGACGCAGGGCAAGCTGCTGTTCATCGAGGACATCGGCGCGAAACCGTACCAGGTCGACCGCATGCTGCGTCATCTGATCCTCGCGGGAAAGCTCGAGGGCGTGCGCGGCATCCTCTTCGGCGAGATGCTCGACTGCGCTTCGCCCGGCGCCGATCCGAAGCTGATCGAAGACGTAATCCTGCACGTGCTCGGCGACTACGATATCCCCATTGGGATTGGGCTGCGCTCCGGGCATGTTTCCGGCGGCAACGTGACCCTGCCCTTTGGCATTCAGGCCGAACTCGATCTCTCCAGCGATACTCCAACGCTTCGTACGCTCGAACCCGCAGTATCCCTCAATTCATGACGCAGCCTAAGCACATCCACCTCGTCGGCATCTGCGGCACGGCCATGGCGTCGCTCGCCGGACTGCTCCAGCTCAAAGGACATCGCGTAACCGGCTCCGACCAGGCCGCCTACCCACCGATGTCCGATCTGCTGCGCTCGCTAGGCATCTCGGTTGCCGAGCCGTTCGCCGAGGCGAACCTGCAGCCGCATCCGGACCTCGTCATCGTCGGCAACGCGATCTCGCGCGGCAATGTCGAACTGGAATACGTACTTGACCAGCGCATCCCGTTTACGTCTTTGGCTGCGGTTTTACACGACGAATTCATTCGGGGACACGAATCGCTTGTCGTCGCCGGGACCCATGGAAAGACGACGACGACGAGCATGCTGGCGTGGATTTACGAAGTCGCTGCCCGGCGGGATGCGGCGCTGGCCCCCTCGTTCCTCATCGGAGGCGTCGCGGAAAACTTCGGCACCAGCTTTCAGCTGCGGGCCGGCAGGCCGTTCATCATCGAGGGCGATGAATACGACACGGCGTTCTTCGACAAGGGCCCGAAGTTCATGCACTACTTCCCGGATGCGGTCATTCTGACGCACGTGGAATTCGACCACGCCGACATTTACCGCGATCTGGACGCGGTCAAGACGGCATTTAGGCGTCTCGTCAATCTGGTTCCGCGCCGCGGACGGATTATCGCATTCGACGCGTCGGAGAACGTCTCGGAGTGCGTGGCTCGCGCCTTCTGTACCGTTGAGCGTTACGGGTTCGGCGCGGAATCCGCCTGGCGCATGACGAATTTGCGCTACGAAGAGGGTGTCAGCCGCTGGAGTCTTCTGCGATCGGGTGACCCTTGGGCCGATCTGTCCCTGCCGGTTGCCGGCGAACACAATGCGTTGAACGCGACCGCAGCGGCCGCGCTTGCCAGCGGGCAGGGAGTGCCGCGGGAGGCGATTGTCGAAGCGCTGGCGACGTTCCGGAGCGTGCGGCGACGGCTTGAAGTGCGCGCGGAAATCGATGGCATCACGATCATCGACGATTTTGCACATCACCCAACGGCGATCCGAGAAACCCTGCGGGCGCTGCGGTCGGCTTACCCGGGGCGGCGATTGTGGGCCGTGCTCGAGCCGCGCAGCAACACGCTCCGGCGGAACGTCTTCGAACGCGAACTGGTCGACAGCCTCGCGCTGGCCGATGAGATCGTCGTCGCCGGCGTATTTCAAACCGAAAAAATTCCCGCCGCCGAGCGCCTGCATCCGGAGAATGTCGTGACGGCGCTCGTCCTTGCCGGCAAGCGTGCCGCGTTGCTCGCGAACGCCGATGCCATCGTTGCGAATATCACGCCGCGGGTTCGTGCCGGCGATGTGGTCGCGATCCTCTCCAACGGCGGCTTCGAAGGGATCTACGAAAAGCTGCCCGCCGCTCTGAACGCACGCACGCAGAAGGTCTGATCGATGATCGCGGCGATCGTCCTCTTCTCCACGTGGACTATCCTCGGCATCCCCGGAGCGCTCGTCGGATTTCCGTGGACGTTTGTCCGGCGCGACATCAGCTTTCTTTATCGGATCGCGATGCGCATCATGCGCATTGGTCTGCGCGCCGCGGGCATTCGGGTAGAGGCCACGTGGGTGCAGCCGCTCGATCCGGCGCAGTGCTGCATTTTTCTGTCGAATCATATCTCGAACCTCGACCCGCCGGTGCTGCTCCCGCTGCTTCCGGGCCGGGTCGCTGTCTTCATCAAGCGATCGCTCACACGACTGCCCGTTCTCGGATACGGCATGAAGCTGGCGAGGTTTATCCCCGTGGATCGCGACGGTCGCGTTGAGAGCGCAGCGGCCAGCGTGCAGTACGCCGCGGAGGTGCTGGGATCGGGCTTGCACATCGTGTCGTTCGTTGAGGGGACGCGCTCGCGCGATGGCAGGCTGCAGCCGTTTAAGAAGGGGCCGTTCTACCTTGCGATGGAAACCGGCGCGCCTGTGGTGCCAGTTTCCATCTACGGAACGGAGAGCATGATGAGGAAGGGAAGCGTACGCATCTTCCCTGGTACAGCGCATGTCACCTTCCATGCACCAATCCTGCCGCGCGATTTCACGACGCGCGAGGATCTGATGGAGGCGGTGCGCGCCGCCATCGCCTCGGGCTTGCCCGAAACGATGCGCAGCTAAACTACTTCACCATTGCGTTGTAGCCGTCGGCCAGGAGCTTCGAGCGCATGTCGAACGCCTGCGCCCGCGTGCTGAACGGGCCCACCTGTACGTGCAGCAACTGATCCTGCGCTTCGTGCCGGACGACCGCGTGAATGCCGCGCTGCTGGAGAGCGCCGACGAGGATGTTCGCATC
>DASSKX010000202.1:0-7027 GCA_035689925.1 Acidobacteriaceae bacterium | reverse complement strand
CCATACATCTCGGTGCAACACTGGCACAAAGGACTTCAAATCCGCAGGAGCTAACCCTCCGTGGGGGTTCAAGTCCCCCCTCCGGGCACCAAACATCAGCTGACGGCCCCGGTTGAGGCGGCGGAGCATGCCTGAGGCAATCGCTGATTGTGCAGGTTTGGCTTTCCTGATGATCTCTGCCGTGTTGGCCTGTGTGGGCTGCGGAGCGGGTGCGGATCGGGACCGCACCCGCCTCGGCCACATTACTCTTCGCCTTCCGCGGGTTTCGGAGCCAGTTCAAGCTTCTGCTCGAGAGCCTCGGCCTGGGACTTCGCCTCGGCGTAGTCCACATAGTCATTGATAGTTGCGAGCAGCTTCTCCGAGAGCTGGTAATTGGCCCTGGCGTAATCGATGTACGGCGGCATGTGCACACGATTCTGGTTCTCATTCAGGTGTTGAATCATGGCGGACAGATGGTCGGCCATGCTCTGCAGCAGCGGATCGATGTGGTCGATGGCATCCTGCTGCCATAACGATCCCTCAGGCCGCGCGTCAGAGAGAGCCGCAACGTCTTTGCCCAGTTCGTTGATGTTTTCCCGCATCTGTGCGATCTGGTCGGAATGGGTGCGCCAGCTCAGCTTGGACCGGGTAAAGCTTTCGATTTTCTCTGCATCGGCGTGCGCCTGCACCGCGTGCTCCTTCGCGTGCTGAAGGAGAGTGTTGATATTGGCCGAATCAGGATTTTGTGCCGCCATGGGCACACCCATCATGAGCATCGCGCCCATCGCAAGCAGTGGATAAGCAGCCAGTCGGATCTTCATACTTCTTCCCCCTTGCCGAACCGCATGTCCCGAGCCGTTCAACGAAGCCCGTCTGCATGAGAAAGTGCTCGGCGCTCATGATCGTTGCAAACCGATGGCCAGCGAAAGGGCGCCCCAGGGAGCCTTTTGGGGGAGATTCCGGCGGGAATTGTCGGAGGTTTTGGACGAGTTGTCGTATCTCCTGGCAGGCAGCTGCACTACAAGGCTTGCAACCGGGCTGACTGCGCCGGCGCAGGGCACACCAGCGCAGTCTCCGTTCGGCGGCGCTCCAGCAGATCTGCCTTTGGGCTGAACTGGAGAGTACTAAAGATTGAACGCGCGGCTTGCTCACAGTGCGTGATTGTCGCTTCTGGCAGTTGTCGTGCTGATGCGAAGTGTGCGCGGCTGCTGCCGAGAGCCCAGCCGTGGCTCGGTTCCGGCTGCTTCGGGCTGTTGCAACGCACGACGTGGGGAAAGGACCTGTCACCGTGAATCACCGCCGCTACCCTTTATGTCACCTGCGTCCGTGGGTTCTGCCGCTTCTGGTAACGATGTTTGCCGCGCAGGCGCATGCGCGCATTTTTGAGCATCGCGATCGTCCCCTCGTTGTGGCCTATTTCGGTCAGTGGAGCGTTCACAGCAATCCGCCTGTTTACCTCAGGGATCTGGTCGATAACGGCGCCGCCGCTATGGTGGATCAGCTCAACTATGCTCATGCCTCGGTGAAAGGCGGACGCTGTTCCGTCAACGATCGGGGAGCGGATCTGGAAACGGCCTATACCGGCGAAAACAGCGTGGATGGGACGAGCGATGATCCGGGTTCACCCTTTCGTGGCTACTTCCATCAGCTGAAGGAGTTGAAGCAGCGGTATCCGAAACTGAAGGTACTCATCTCGCTCGAGGGTTCTCCGACAGATTTCAAAGAGGGCGCCAGGCCGGATCAGCGCGCAGCGTTTGTGGCTTCGTGCGTCGACATTTTCCTGCGCGGGCACTTCGCTCCAGGAATTGCCGAGCCAGGCATATTCGACGGAATCGACGTGGACTGGGAGTATCCGCAGCAGGGCGATGCTCAAGCCTTCAGTGCCCTGCTCAAGGAGTTCCGGCGGCAGATGAATGCGGTCCGCAGGGGCCTGATGCTGACGATTGCGGTTGGCGATCAGCCGCAGATGCAGCCTGGAACAGACTTCCGGCACATCGCCCGAATGGTAGATCAGATCGGCATCATGAATTACGACTACACCGGACCGTGGAACTCCACCACCGGATTTCTGGCACCGCTTCTTCCGCAGAGCAATGCGCCACGCCATTACGGCAGCATCGTCGAAAGCATCGCAGCCTACGAGCGAGCCGGCGTCGACCGGCGCAAGCTCCTCATGGGTCTGCCGTTCTACGGCTATCAGTGGAAGCGCGTCAGCGGCGCGAACAACGGACTTTTTCAGGCGGGCAAAGGCGACCCGGAGGATAAACCGTACCGCTTCATTCGTGACCTCGTGCCGTCCTCCTCGATTTTCCGCGAGCCCAGGTCGCGGGCGCCCTGGCTCTACGATGGCACAAGCTTCTGGACGTTCGAGGACCCCGTCTCGGTCAGCTATAAAGCCAGCTACGCGAGCCACGCGCGTCTGGGCGGGATCATGATCTGGGAATTGGGAGAGGACACCGAAGAGGCCACCCTGCTGAACGCTGCGTGGCAATCCCTGCGGCTGCCGCTGCCGATTGACTTCTCGCCCGAAGAGGCAGTCGCTGAAGCCCCGGCTCTTTCCGGGCCGGAGACTGTCGTCGCGCGTTAGGGAGTGGCAGCTGCCTGGCTCAGCCGTTCGGAGTTATTTCCGCCGGACGGTATCCGGAGTAACTCTCCTCCTCATCGCTGTTCTTCGAAAAGAAGAAGAGCACCCGGGCCCGTGCCGTCATGCTGTAGTGGGTCGGCAACCATAATCCCTCTGCAACCGGCTCCTGATCGAGACGGAACTTCGTTCCAGGCTGAACCTTTGCCAGAAATCCCTGAATCGAGACAGGCCGAATCACCTCCGCCTCAACCCGCACCCATTGAAAGCTGCTCTTTTCGATCCACAGCGTGCCGACCATGCCGGTCAGGACTCTGGCGCGCATGTCGGGTGCCTTGTATCCTCGCCGCGGCGTGGCCTTCAGCACGTACGCATCCCAGGAGCCGAGCCGCTCTTCTCCAACCAGCGTGAAGTCGAATGCTCTCGCCATCTCGTTCAGCAAAAGCTGATCGCGCGCACGCTCCTGCTCGTAGACCCGGACCCGCTTCGCCCGCTCGGCCGCAGATTCCGCCGAGCGTCTGCGGGTCACCTCGTCCAGTCTCCTTTGCTCCTCCTGCTGCCGATCGGAAGAGAGGGGCTCGCTGTTGATGGCGACGAGTCGCGAATATCGCGAACCATACAGCATCAATTCGTAATACGTTCGGGTGCTGCCGTCCGGCACACGCTCTACTTTGAAGTAGTTGAAGCGCGGCAGAGCCGCGTAATTCCGCTCGTTCGCCTCGACGGACCGCCGTACGATCTCCGCTGCATTCAGCTGGGCCCATGCACAGGCCTGGCCCGGGAGCACGACCAGGAATGCGGTTGCGGCAGTCAGCATTCTCATGGCACAGGGTCGAGCACGAGAACGGCCAAAGTCCGCATGGCCACCGATCTTATGGATGTGACAACGCCAGTGCCTGCCTGAGCTCGCGATCATAGCCGTACAGATCGCTGTAGAAGCGCGCCTCTCCATCTTCCTCCACGAAGGCCGTGCCATAGACCACCAGCACCGTTACCGGCGGCACAACCGGAATCCTGATCGTGCGATCGCCGGTCATCGCTGCCGTGATGGTTTCGCGGTTCCATGCAGGGTCGTGCTGCAGCACCCAGGCCGCCAGCGACTCGGGATCTTCGAGGCGAATGCATCCGTGACTGAAGTCGCGGCGCGATTGCGAGAAGAGCTGCCGCGCCGGCGTGCCATGCATGTAGACCGAGTAGTTGTTCGGAAAATCAAATTTGAGCAAGCCCAGAGAATTATCCGGGCCGGGTTGTTGCCGCAGGCGCAGTTCACCCGAAGCCAGTTGCTCCAGCAATTGCTGCGGTGGGGCAGCAACGGGGCGGTTGGCGCGGTCGAAAGCCTGAAGGTGGTTCTTCTGGAGGTAGTCCGGATGAGCGCGCAACTCCGGCACCATCTCTTCACGCTGAATGCTCAGCGGCACGTTCCACCACGGGCGAACGATAACGAACTCGAGTTTGTCTTCGAAGACGGGAGTCTTGTGGCGGTACGACTTGCCGACGATGACGTGCATGCGCAGCGCCAGTTCCCGGTTTTCGTCATACGCCCGCAACTCGAACTCCGGGATGTTGACAACCACAGCCGGCATTACCGCGGACGGCAGCCACCTCCAGCGCTCCAGCGTGAGCTGCAGCTGCTCGACGCGTCGCGACAAAGGCATTGTGAATGCTCGCCAGGTCGCAGCGTCCACCGTTCCGGTCGCAGGCAGCCCATGCCGTCTCTGAAACCGCTGCATCGCTTCAAACGCCGCTCCGTCGTAGATCCCTGACGGCCCTGCAGTCGCCGGCGAGCCTTGCAGGTCCCCTAACAGCTCGAGGCGCGCAACCAAATGCTGCATGTCCCCATAGCTCTGCCCTTTTTTGAGGGGCAATCGCGGCCGAAGCGGCATCTGCGCCGGCTCTCGCGACGCGAGTTCCTGGTACTGCACAAGCGCGGCCAGGGTGCGACGATAGCCTCGGAACGGAGGCTCAATCTCCGCCAGCAGCTCCGGCAGGCTTCGCGCGGACTGGAGGTAGTCACGAACGAACTTACCGGGGTCGAGACGATCCTTCGGCCGGATCGCGAAGTGAACCTGACGCGGATCGACTCGCCCCTGGTGAAGCGCCGAGGCATAACGCATCAGCTCAACCGTGATCGCTGCGTCGAGCGCCGCCAGCTCGCGTTCCTGCGTTCCACCGGCCGATTTCAGGCGTTCTGCCCAATTCGCGAGCTTGCGTGCGTCGTACTCCTCCGGATCCAGGCCCTTGTCCGCGGCCAGGAGCAGCGCATCCAGAACGGCCTGACCTTTCGGCGTGATCTGCCCGACGACGATCCAAAGCGGACCGTAGCCCGTCTGTTCGTAAACCACAGAGACGCCTGGCATAAGATTCCGAAAGGCTGGCCAGCGCAACTCCTTCAGTTGCCCGGACGAGACGATCTTCCGCAGTTCTGCTGTGACCGGAACGACCGGTGTGTTCTGGCCGGCGGCTCGGCTGGAAGGCAACGCGCAGAGGAGCGCGGCGGCGGTCCAGTTCGCAACGGTATTGGCCCTGAGCACAGCGCCAATATCGTGCAGAAGCGCGAGCGGGGCCGTGATGGCAGTCACAGGCCGCCGATTCCGGAGAAGGACTCCCGGATCGGGAATCGATGACGCGCCGTGGGTGGCGTCACGTCAATTGCTGCTTGCAGTGTTGGGCCGCTTCGACGCGGCGTCCGGCGGCTGGCGCACAGCTGCCAGGTGTACCCGGATTCCCTTCAACATCAGCGTAAGGCCAATCCATGCGCAGCAAAGGGCCCCGGCCATCGCGGCCAGCCGGGGGAAGAACACCATGAGCGCGGCGAGGGCCAGGAGCACGATCGCGACGGAGATCAGCAACGGAGCCTCGGCCGGACCAAGGGGGCGAGACCGCGTGAGCGCGGCGCCTGCTGTCGTGCCCATCGCTACAACGCCGGTTGCGGCGCGGCCGACACTCCTGCGCGCGGCTGCCTGCCGCTTCTGGTCGTGACGAGGCGCGCTGGGCCGCACCTTAGCGCCGTCCTCCAGAACGATTTCCGTCGCGTGAGCCAGATCGTTGAGGTACATCCGGCGCATCGCGTGAGCGAACTCCTCGTTTTCGACGACGACATCCAGCTCGTAGTTCCCCATCCAGCTGGCGATATTCAGATTGGTGGATCCAACGCGCGACCAGCGCTCATCCACGACGGCGGTCTTGGCGTGCAGCATGGAGCCGTTCCACTCGAAAATTCTCACCCCGGCTTCCAGCAGCGAGCGATAGCCCACGCGCGAAAGAGCGCGGACGACGGGAATGTCGCTGGTACGCGGCACCAGCAGGCGCACATCGATCCGGTCCAGCGCCGCCGCGCGCAGAGACTGCACATAGGCCGGCGTCGCATAAAAATACGCGTCGGTCAGCCAGATCGAATGGCGCGCAAGAGCCGCAATGAGCAGGTCGAGGCGATAAAGCCCGCCAATTCCCGGCAATCCGGGAACGATCCGGAGCGAAACGCCCCCCGAAGGCGGGAGCCGGCGATCGTGACCGCTGACGAGTGGAATCGGATTGCGCCGCCCGAGCGAATTCCACACACCAGCAAAGGCTCGGCTCAAATCGGACACAGCAGGCCCGGCGATGGTCACGCCTGTGTCCCGCCATGGCGCAATCCCGCGGGCAGCGTCGCCGACCCAGGCATCGCCAACACACAGGCCGGAGACAAATCCAACCTCGTCATCAACCACGAGAATCTTGCGATGATCGCGACGGAACCATTCCAGCGGGTCGTCCAGATGAGGCGGATGAAAGCACCGCACCTGCACACCGGCCTTGCGCATCTTGTGCCAGAACAGAAATGATGCAGATCCCAGCGCGCCGAACCAGTCATAGATCACGCGAACATGGACGCCCTCGCGGGCTCGATCGGCCAGCAAACGCGCAAAAGCATGGCCGGTCTCGTCAGCATGGACGACATAAGTTTCGAAATAAATCGAGTGCTTCGCGGTACGGATCGCCTCCATCCAGGCCGGATAGTTCTCAGCAGCATCTCGCAGCAGGCGCACGCAATTCCCGCCTACCAGCGGAGCCCCTGCCATACGCGATAGTGCCCGATCGGCAAGCATCCGGCGTCTCCCCTCCCTCGCGCGACTGAGGATCATGCCCTCGCTGGGCGGACGCATCGGTTGCCGGCGAGAAACCGCAGCACCCAGAGTCATTGCGCCTGCGCTTCCAGCATTCGCGGTTCGCTCGCGCAGAGTTCCTCAATCGGCTGCTCGGTCTTGTACTCGATCTTGTCGGGTGGCTTGCAGCCTTCCTCTTTGGTCCTGAGCAGACTTGGCTTGCCGACTTCTTCTTTCTCAGCCTCCGCGGCGATCGGAGCCAGCTGCTCCTTCATGTTCTGGAATTCTGTCGTCTGCACCACCTGCTCGGTCGGCTTCGGCATGAACATCATCTCGCGCTGCGCCTGCACCATCCGCTGATAGAACGGCGGATGGGTGCGGAACC
>DASSKX010000201.1:0-10555 GCA_035689925.1 Acidobacteriaceae bacterium | reverse complement strand
CTTTGAGTGGCGATGACGGGAACCAGACATGCTCCATCCAGCGCGAGCCACCAGCGTGCTTCGGACCGACAGCATTGCCGCCAGGCGCATCCACCTGTGCCGAGCCTCCCCCGGAGAGCACGCCGACGTCGGCATGCGATCCGATGATGGCGATCGACTGCACCGATGAGGCGTTCAGCGGCAGAACATTATCGGCATTCTTCAGCAGCACGATGCTCTCGTTGGCGATATGCTCCGCGTCATCGCGTCCCTTGAAGGGATCGGTTTCCTCGAACTGCGGCGGGTTGTCAATCACGCCGTCGGCAAACATGCTGCGCAGCACGCGGTGCACAGCGTCATCGAGGCGCGACTGCGGCACTTTGCCCGACTGCACCGCCTGCTTCAGCGGATCGCCAAAGTACTTTGATCCGGGTTGCTCCTGATCCAGACCGGCGGTGAAGGCGTGCTCGGTTGAGTGCGTGCCACCCCAGTCGGAGAGCACGAAGCCCTTGAAGTCAAAGTCCTTCTTCAGCACCTGGTTGAGCAGATAATCGTTCTCGCACGACCAGTCGGGTGTCGTCTCCGGAGGCGTGATCGTGTCCTTGTTGTAAGAGCACATCACCCCGGCGGGATGCGCGATACCAAGCGCGATCTGAAAGGCGAGCAGGTCCGATTCGCGGGCGGCGCGCTGACCGATCTTGACGTTCACGATCGTGCGGCCGGTTTCCTGATCGTTAAAGGCGTAGTGCTTGATGTCGCCCATGACCTGGTTCGACTGCACGCCCGCGGCAAGCTTGCCCACCATCGTGCCTGCCAGCAGCGGATCTTCTCCCGCGTATTCGAAGTTGCGACCGTTGCGCGGCTCGCGGGCAAGGTCGACGCCGCCGCCGATGGACATGTTGTAGCCCATGTTGCGCAGTTCGCGCCCGATCACGTCGCCGTAGAGGAAGAGAGCGTCAGGATCCCAGGAACTGGCGGCACCGACGACCGAGGGCAGCAGCGTGGTGTAATGGCTGCCGGCCGCCCCCAGGCGAACACCGACGGCCGAGTCCGCCATATTGATGCCCGGAATACCGAGACGTTCGACCCCCTGCACGTAGCCCGCGCCGCCGAGCGAGCCTTTCGGGATTTCGGCGTTGGGGCGGAGCCCATTCCATCCGGTGCCGTGCACAAAGTTCATCTTCTCGTCGAGCGTCATCTGCTGGATGACCAGATCGGCGCGCTGATCGGGGGAGAGGGACTTGTTCATCCAGGGGCGGGAAGAGGACTGATTCTGTGCACCCGCAGAAAGGGCAACAGTGAAGGCCACGGCAGAGGCACAGCGCACCACATTTTTGGAAAAGTGCGAAAGGGTCATGGGCTCCTCGGATCCCGATGGGGACTCCCCATCCGGGAAAGGCAAATCCTACCGGCGCGACGGAATGTCCGTCAAGATTAATCGTTTTAGTTGAGGTTTCGCCGGAGTCAACGGCATGCGCAATCGATTGCAGCACCTTCGCAGCGGTGAAGCCCCAGCTCGCCTGACCACCGGCGGTTACACAAATTCCAGAGGACCGCGTCTAACACTCCGGGCACGCCATCCTGCTCGCCTGCAAGCCTTTCTCTGCAGGATTAACGACTTAGCTGTTCAGGAAACATTGGGCCGGAAAGCTTTCGAGTGACCCCTCCACGAAGTCTGTTCTGCACATCCAAGCAAGACCAGAGGTAGGCCATTGATGCGTTTCATTGGATTCCATCGCGGATGGGGCCAGGTGATCAGGACAATGATCGCGGCCGCGCTGGTCGTCTGTGCCTGCGGCGTGCAGGCACAGGCGCCGCAGCGCCGGATACCGGCGATTAACCCAAACCAGATGGTTGCGCTCCGAAACACCGTCAGCCCGCGATTGACGAGAGCAGTGGATCAGGGACGGATAAGCCCGTCGACTCCGATCGATGGTATGACGATGTACTTTCAGCCCACTGCTGCGCAGAAGGCCGCGCTCGATGCTTTGATTGAAGCGCAGCAGACGCCGGGCTCTCCTTACTACCACCAGTGGCTCACGCCGCAACAATACGGCAGCCTTTTCGGCATGAACGAGGCCGACCTCGCCAGTGTCAAGACATGGCTCGAATCGCAGGGGTTCACCATTGAAGCCGTCGCGAATGGCCGAAACAGCATCACCTTCTCCGGTACAGCGGGCCAGGTCGAAAGCGCATTTGCGACGGAGCTGCACCGCTACGTCTCCCGCGGAGAGACGCATTTTGCGAACGCGACAGAGCTTTCCGTTCCGGCGGCCCTGAATGGGGTGGTGCTGTCGATCCGCGGCCTGAATGACTTCCGTCCGAAGCCGCAGATGCGGCCGCATCGGCAGTCAACGGCCCAGTTCACGTCGGCGCAGACCGGCGCGCATCTTCTCACGCCTGGCGACGTGGCCGTCATCTACGACATCAATGCTGCGTACAATTCCGGCGATACCGGCACCGGGCAAACGATTGTGGTGCTGGGCCAGTCGGCCATCGCAGTCAGCGACATTGAAGCATTCCAGAAAGCGGCCGGGCTGACCGTCAAGGACCCAACAATTCGACTCACGCCTGCAACAGGCACCTCGGCAAAGGTGCAGGGCGACGAAGCTGAATCGGATCTCGATCTGGAGTACGCATCCGGTATCGGCCGCGGTGCCACCATTCTCTTCGATTACGCCGGCAATGCCAAAGGCGTAAGTGTGTACGACGCACTGCGCGATGCCGTCGACAATAACCTGGGCGGGATCATCAGCCTGAGCTATGGCAGTTGCGAACTCGATCTGGCGCAGAGTGACTTCAATACACTGGAAGGCATCACGCAGCAGGGCGCGAGCCAGGGCCAAAGCATCGTCGTCGCTTCAGGCGACGACGGCTCGACGGCATGCTACGGCAATCTGACGACGAACACCACTCCCACGACCCAGGAAGAGAGTCTGGCGGTCGACTATCCGGCAAGCAGCTCCTACGCAACCGGCGTTGGCGGCACCGAATTTGTATCGGAGGATGTGAACGGAAACAACGCAGGAACCTACTGGCAGCCAGCCAGCGGCAGCGATCTGGTCACTTCGGCGCTTTCGTATATCCCCGAGGTCGCCTGGAATGACGATCCACAGAGCGGATCCTACGCAAACCAGAATGGAGCGCAATACGCGCTCTCGGCCGGGGGCGGCGGCGTGAGCAAGTTTGCACCGCGGCCGAGCTGGCAGACGGGCGTGCCAGGAATTCCCTCCGGCAGCTTCCGCCTTGTCCCCGATATTTCCCTGAACAGCTCCGCGGACGTCGGCGGCTATCTCTACTGCACAAGCGATCAGTCCGCATGGAACACCGGACAGCAGGGAAGCTGCACAAAGGGCTTTCGAGACTCATCAACAAACGGATACCTCACCGCCGGAGGCGGCACCAGCTTTGCGACGCCGATCTTCGCCGGGATGGTGGCCATCCTGAACCAAAAGGCGGGCTCAAGGCAGGGGCTGCTGAATAAGCAGCTCTACACCCTGGCCGCGAATGCGGGCACCTATGCGGCCGCCTTCCACGACATCACGCAGGGCTCCAACGCCTGCACCGCTGGTTCGAGCTACTGCTCGTCGGCGGGCGCTTCGGAATACCCGGCCGCCGCTGGTTACGACGAAGCGACGGGCCTCGGCTCGTTCGACTTCAACGCCCTCACGACGGCATGGACCGCCACAACCACCACGCCGCCCGGCGGAGGAGGCGGCGGCGGAGGAGGCGGTGGCACGACAGGCAGCGCCAGCTTCAAGCTGGCCGCAGCGAACATGACCGTGACGGCGGGAAGCTCGGCGAACTCGAACGTGACAGTAACGCCCGTAAACGCCTTCACCGGCACGGTGAGCTTCACGGTAACGGCATCGCCGGCGATGACAAACGGTTGCTACGCAATCGGCAATGCCTCCGTGACCGGCAGTACGGCGGTGACCACCACCCTGACTGTCTACACCTCAAAATCTCAGTGCAGCGGGTCGGGCGTCCATAGCTTTGCGCAGACCCGCGGCACGACAACTGCATCGCTGCATCGCGGATCACCAACGGGCCGAAGCGTCCCGATCGGGGTGGCCGCTCTGGCCGGCGTGCTGCTCTTCGGGTTCCGCAGAGTGCGGCAGGTGGCGCGCTCAAAAGCGTGGACCATGATGGCCATTCTCGCGCTCGCACTCACAGTCGGCTTTGCAAGCGGTTGTGGGACCAGCAAAGGTACGGCTTCGAACAGCACCACACCGACATCATCGTCCAACGTCGCCGCTGGCTCGTATACGTTAACGGTCACAGGGACCGGTTCGAGCGTGACGGCATCGACGACCCTTAACGTGACCGTGCAATAACAAAAAAGCCCCACGCCTGCCAGGATGGCGACGCTGGGGCTTTCGTCTGCTGGAAATCTATTCCGCGCTGGCGTCCTGTTCCGTCGTGGGCGCCGGGTTCGGCTCCGCCGGAGGCTCCCCGATAGGCGGCTCAGGCGAGGGCTCCGGCTCGTCCATCGGTGGCGCCGGTTCATTCGGATCGAACGGCCCGCCTGCGGCTTCCTCGACCTCGGCCATCTCGTTTTGCGCGAACGGCAGCTCTTTTTCTGAGGGCGCAGTCGCCGCGGCCTCCTGTTCGGTTTCCGCTAATTCAGTTGCCATTTTCTCGAACTCCTCGATGGAAGGCAGCTCGTTCAGGTCCTTGAGACCAAAGCGCAACAAAAATTCCTTCGTGGTCTTGTAGAGAATCGGTCGCCCGATGACCTGCTTCCGGCCCGCGGTGGTGATCAGTTTGCGCGCGACGAGCGATCCGAGCACACCGGCCGAGTCCACCCCGCGAATTTCGCCAATCTCCGGAGCCGTAATCGGCTGCTTGTAGGCAATCACTGCGAGCGTCTCCAGCGCCTGCAGAGAAAGCTTCATCGGCGGCTTCAGGCTCTTCACAAACGCACGGACCGCATCGTGATACTCGGCCCGGGTCGCCATCCGAAAGCCCCCCGCCACTTCGCGAATCTCGAGCCCGCGATCCGAAACCGCATATTCGGCGATCAACTCATCGACGAGCCGGCGGATCTCGTCGCGCACCTCACGGTCGCGCGCACGCGCTGCCTTCTTCTCATCTTCCGCCGAGAGCGTTTCCCCACCCGATGCAGCGGTGGCTTCCGTCCGATCGATGACCGGCTGAGATTCAGCATACGGCGGCTCAGCCGGGGCAGGTTGGACGTCCGTGCGGGGCTGTGGCTCGCCCGCATAATCGGGCGTCGCCACTTCGGAGTCGGCGGAATCCTGCGCGGCAGGCTCCGAGGGAAGTTTCTCGTCCGCAGCGAGTGACGATGTGGGCTCGGGGGCTCCCTCCGAAAATCCCGCTGATTCGGCCATCGCCGCTTCCGCCGGGATGTCCGCCTCAGTCGGCTCTTCCGGATCGCCCTGCGGCGCCAGGCGCGCTGCGCGGCTGGCCAGCGCTTCGTCGCGGAAAATCGCAGCAAGCTGCTGCAGCGTCACCGGTTCCTCGGCGGCGTAAATAACGGCTTCAATGCGTGCTTTGAGACTCATCGATGTGTGTCAGCCTGCGCCGGACGAATCGACGGCGGCGCTTTCTCGATACTACAGAAAACGCGCGGTGCAGATTTCCTGAAGGACTCAGAGAAACTGGCGCATGAGCCAGAAGAGCGACCCGGCGAGGAGTGCCGCGGCCGGCAGCGTAAACACCCAGGCCATCGCGATATTGCGGATCGTGATCATCTGCAGACCGCTGCCATTGGCGCTCATGCTGCCCGCGACGCCCGACGACAGGACGTGCGTCGTGGAAACAGGCATGTGGAAGTTATCCGCGCCGATGATTGTCGCAGCGGCTACGATTCCCGCAGCGGCCCCCTGCGCGTAGGTGAGGTGCTCGCGGCCAATTTTCTCGCCGATCGTCACGACGATCCGTTTCCACCCGACCATCGTGCCCATCCCCAGCGCGAGCGCGACGGCCACCTTCACCCAGGTGGGGATGTATTTCGTGGAGTTGTCGAGATAACCGCGGTAGTTCGTCAGAACCTCCGCATCGGCGGAACTGAACCCGGGGTCGCCGGTCTTCCTCATCAGCCGCAGCGATTCGCTCGCGATGTACATGTCGTTGCGCACGTTTTGCTGCTGGCTGGCGGGGACATTGGCGAGGGTCTTGTACATGACCACTTCGCTCTCGATCTGCTCGATCATCTGGCGAAGCGCCGGGGCCGTATCAGCCGTGAGCTGGCGGGTGCGGATGTACTCGGTCAGCGTTGCCCGCGGATCGGCGGGATCGGCTTCCGGCGGAGCATAGTTGTCGAGGGCGCGCACGGACTGCTGCGAGACCGCAGCGAAGTCCTGTACCTTGTCGTAACCGATAGCGTGGTTCAGCGCGTAGGCCGTCGGGACTGTCCCGATCAGGATGAGCATGATGAGTCCCATGCCCTTCTGCCCATCATTGGATCCATGCCCGAAACTGACCCCGGTGCACGTGAGGATCAGCAGGCACCGGATCCAGAACGGCGGTGGATCGTCGCCCTTCGGTGCTTCATACAGCGCAGGGTCCCGAACAGCAAATTTAAGAACAAGGAGCAGGAGTGCGGCGCAGCCAAACCCGACAAGCGGCGAAATGAGCAGGACTTTGAAGACCGTTGTGGCCTGATCCCAGTCCACTCCGCTGATGCCGCTGCGCACCCCCATCAGCTGGTTGGCGATGCCGACGCCAATGATCGATCCGATGAGCGTGTGCGAACTGGACGCAGGCAGCCCGAACCACCACGTCCCGAGATTCCAGAGAATGGCCGCGATGAGCAGCGCGAAGACCATCGTGAACCCGGCGCCTTTATCGACGTGCAGCACCAGTTCCACCGGCAGAAGCGAGAGGATCGAGAACGCGACGGCGCCGGATGAGGTGAGCACCCCGATCAGGTTCCAGATGCCTGACCAGACCACCGCCACATGCGGCGTGAGGGAGTTGGTGTAAATGACTGTGGCGACCGCATTGGCCGTATCGTGGAACCCATTGACGAACTCGAAGCCGAGTGCGATGAGGAGCGCCAGCCCCAGCAGCATGTAGGGCCACGCGGTCAGCGTGTGCACGCGCGAGAGGTCGTGCGCAAGCTGCGAACCGGCGTAGATCAGGCCGGCCAGCACCACGAGGCCAAAAACTACGAAGCCGACCCTGCTATGAGGTTTTTTCTGGGACCGATCGAGAAGTGAGCCTGCCGCGATCTCCTGCGGAGTGAGTGCGACCGCTATTCCTTCATGCATAAAGGTTCAGTTGTCACAGATCATTGTAGGGGCCGGGCGGAACTTGGCCAAATTACTATCGGAAGTTACTGCGGAAAACAGGGTACATCATTTAACGTGCAGGGGTTGTGGACCGCGGAAAACGGTGCTATGCCGCGAGTGAACCGTTTTGGGACGGACCCGGTCACGGTTCGAACGTCTACCGCCAGTCGTCCTGCACGGCGAGGCGCTCGGTCATCACCTGCTCGAATTCCGTGTTCTTCTTAACGAAAATTTCGCTGAAGCCGCGGTCCTGGCGCAGCAGGATGGCCTGGAGCCGTACCAGTTCGAGCAGCGCGAGAAACATGGCGATCACCGCGTTGGTCGAACGCGTATTGGAGAGGATTTTCGACAACGCGACCGGGCGGTCCTCCATCATCAAACGCCGGCGGAGGAACTCGATCATCTGGCGGACCGTGACGGCGTCTTCTGCGACGTCCAGGATGGGACGGTTCTTGGCGCGCTCGAGAATCTCGCGGAAAACGCGGACCAGGTCCATGGTATCCGCAGCGATGTCCTGATCATCTTCGGCGGCCTGCCGGAAGTCGCGCATTCCCGGATTGGTCCAGGTCGCCTCTTCCAGCTGCCGTTTCTGCTGAAGCATCTGCGCAGCGTTGCGAAAGCGTTCGTGCTCGAGCAGCCGCTCGACCAGTTCGCGGCGGGGATCTTCGGCCTCCCCTTCGCCCGCTTCGGCGGGCGAGCGCGGCAGCAGCATCTTGCTCTTGATGTGGATGAGGAGAGCCGACATGTAGATGAATTCGCCGGCGGTATCCACGTCGGCAGCCTTCAGGTGCTCGACGTAGGCCAGAAACTGCGCGGTGATCTTCGCGATCGGGATGTCGTAGATGTCGATGTTCTGTTTGCGGACCAGGTCGAGCAGCAGATCGAGCGGGCCGTCGTAGACCTGGCCGACGGTAACGGAGAACGGGAAGGCGGAGTCCTCGTCCGGTCTGGTCTTGTTCTTCGACTCGGGCGCAGGAGTGCTCGCCGTTGCGGCCGCGGGAGCAGGGGTTGCGGCCGCCTGCTCGGCGGTGTTTTCTTCTGCGGCCGGTGCTTCCGCCGTTTCGTCCGGCTGTGGGTTTTCCTGATCCGTCATTGGGCAAAGACTCCGGCAAGTCCCATAGCCGTTCGGACTTCCTGCATGGTTTGTTCGGCGCGGGCCGTGGCGCGCTGGGCTCCGGCGGCGAAGATTTCAGTTACGAGCTGCGGCTGCGCTTCGTAATGGCGGCGTCGCTCCTGGATTGGGGTCAGGTGGGCGACAATCGCGTCCGCCGCCCAGGTTTTGCACTCAATGCAGCCGATGCCGGCGGTCGTACAGCCTTCGTACACCTTCGCCATCGTCTCCGAAGTCGAAAAGATTTTGTGCAGGTCGCCGACGGGGCACTTGTCGGGATTGCCGGGATCTTTGCGGCGAATGCGGGCTGGATCGGTGACCATCGGCTTCAGCTTGGCACGAATCTCCGCCTCTGGATCGCTGAGCAGAATGGTGTTGCCGTAGCTCTTCGACATCTTGCGTCCGTCCGTGCCGGGAAGCTTCGGCGAAGGCGTCAGCAGAACCTGCGGCTCCGGCAGGATCTCTTCGGTGCTGTCGTTCGCTTGCTGCTGACCGCTGGCCCCTAACTGCCGCTTTTTGTAGAACTGGTTAAAACGGCGGGAGATCTCGCGCGTCAGTTCGACGTGTGCCGCCTGATCCTGGCCGACGGGAACGAGGTCCGGCTGATAGATAAGAATGTCGGCGGCCTGCAGCAGCGGATAGCCAAGGAATCCGTAGGTGGTGAGATCCTTTGCGGTGAGGTTCTCCTGCTGCTCCTTGTAGCTGGGGACGCGCTCGAGCCAGCCGAGCGGGGTAATCATCGACAAAAGCAGGTGGAACTCGGCGTGAGCCTTGACGTCGCTCTGCAGAAACAGGACAGACTTCTCCGGCTCAAGTCCGGCAGCAAGGTAGTCGAGCGCGACCTCGCACGTATTGGCAGCGATGGCCGAGGGATCAGCGTAATCCGTGGTCAGGGCGTGCCAGTCCGCGATAAAGAAATAGCACTCGTACTCGTTCTGCAGGCGCACCCAGTTGTGGAGCGCGCCCATGTAGTTGCCGAGGTGGAGTTTGCCGGTGGGACGCATGCCGCTGAGAACGCGCTTACCGCTGGCGGGAGGAGTAGTCGACACGGAATCCTTCGTCTGGGAATTGGCTGAAGATATTGTACGGGAGGGCTTCCCGGCTCTTAGCTCGGGAGCGCTGCGGAAAAGCTGAGTCGCATCGAGCGCCGCTTGTAACCTAAGGACAGGAGCGCGCGTGAACAACGGCATCAGCGTTTCGAAAGAGGATTACCTCAAGGCGATTCTCGAAGCCGAGAGCGAGGGGCAGACCGTCATCTCGGCCACGCTGGCGCACTGGCTCAAAGTCTCTCCCCCTGCCGTCTCCATGGCGCTGCGGCGGCTGAAGCGCGACGCCTTCGTCGAGGTGAAGCCCGACGGCGTGGTGCGCCTGACCTCCCTCGGGCGCGAAGCGGCCTATCGAACCGCGCTGCGGCATCACCTCATCGAGCGCATGCTCTCGGAAATGTTCGGCATGGCCTGGTACGAGGTGCACGACGAGGCAGAACGTCTGGAGCACGCCGTCTCTCCGGCCTTTGAGGCGCTGCTCATCAGAAAGCTCGGCGAAAAGGGAACCTGCCCGCATGGCAATGCCGTGCTTCCCGAGAGTCCCGAGAAGCGCCAGCGGCGCGGGGTGCGTCCGCTGGCGGATGTGGCCGCCGGAGCACAGTACGAGGTGACCAGCCTCTACGAGCGTGATCCGAGGCTGCTGCGCTTCCTGCACCAGACCGGTATCGAGCCAGGTGGTCAGGTCCGCGTGCTGCAGCGCAATTACGACCAGACCGTGGCGATCGAGACGCCCGCCGGCCAGTTCACCATCGGTCCGGCGGCCGCCGAAAAGGTTCAGGTCCGCCGCCTGGCCGAGCCGGTGCGCGCCTCTCGAAAGACACGGTAGACGCGCAACAATTCTGAGCCGACCCCCTGCGCGCCGATTTAGGATGCCCACAGAACCTCATGGTCTTCAGGCTGCGTGCTGCGGTTGGGTTTTGCGGGGCGTGGATCGCGCTGGCGATTCCGGCGCGGGCGCTCGACCCGCATACGGCCGTCGCCCAATACGGCTTCCAGTCCTGGCAGACCGATACAGGTCTGCCGCAGAACACGGTCCACGCCATCGTGCAGGGCCGCAACGGATTCCTGTGGATCGCTACGGAAGGCGGCCTGGTGCGCTTCGACGGCGAGCAATTCTCCGTCATTGCCCGCTCGAATACTCCGCGATTGCCCAGCGACCT
>DASSKX010000200.1:0-3916 GCA_035689925.1 Acidobacteriaceae bacterium | reverse complement strand
TGAACCGGATGCATCGAGCACACCGACCGGCCCCGTCTGCAGAGCAGGAGGCGCGGCGATGCTGTTTTCCTGCGCGCGCAGGCTCAGCGGCAGCACCGCGCCACCGAGAGTCATGGCCACCACACCGGCCGAGAGCCGCCGCAGCGCCCAGGTTCTCCGGCGCAGTTCCGAGTTCTTGTCCCGTCGCGTCATGGCCCTCTCACTGGCTGTACATCGGTGGCTCGCCCAGGCTTCCCGCCGGCGGCAGATGGCGGATGAACACCACGATCGACCACATCTCCTCGTCACTGAGCGTGCCTTTCGACCCGGGCATGCCCGACGGCCAGATCCCGTTCTCGATCACCCACTTCAGCTGCCCGTCGGTGTAGCTCTGCACTTCGCGTGTGGCCAGCGATGGCACCGGCGGCGACATGTGCTCCAGAAACGGCACGCCTGTGTTCTGTCCATCCATCCCGTGGCAGGCGACGCAGTAATGCGAGAACGCGTCCTTGCCTTCGGCAATCACATCGGGCGTCGCCGGCAACGGATTCTTCTGCTTCTTGCCTCCGACGAAAACGTCGTGCTTCGCCACTGTGACGATGCGCGCCTCCAGCGGCGTCGGAGCGGTCGCCTTGCAGCCGCTCACCGTGACCAGCATCGTGGCGATCGCCGTTTGTCGCACCACGCGCATGCTCGGCATCCTTACTGCACCACATGGACAGTGAGCTTCATCGATCCGTGCCCTGAACCGCAGAACACATCGCAGTGGCCTACAAAGGTCCCGGTCTTCTCGGGCGTGAACTGCACCTCACCCGTCTGCCCTTGTTTCGCCTTGACGTTCACGCCCAGTTCGCGAAACCGGACCCCATGCGAAACGTCGACGCTCCTGAGCTCCAGGTCTACCGGCTGACCTTTCTTCAGCGTGATCTCTGCCGGTTCAAAGCCAAATCGCTTCGCAATGACTTCAACCTTTTGAGGCTGCACCTCGGCCGGCGATGGACGACACACCACAGGCGCAACGGCAATCAGGAACAAACTTCCAGCGATCAGTGCACGTTTCAGTCTCATGATTCTCCGCATAACTGAGCACAGACTAGCGTCGCCCCCCAGGGCGGGTGTCATGGGTGCGTCAGGTGATTGTCAGGATTCTGTTGGCGCGGAAGGAAGAAGTCCGGATGCCCTCGTCGGTACGCTCACGCGAGCATCCGGCAGACCAAAGCGTGGATTGGCCTGGCAAAACCACGCCTGAAAAGAAGCGAAGCGCAGTCGAGCGACTGCGCTTCACGGTTGCCGCGCTACCGGGAGTTGCCCAGAGTGTTTTCTACCGGAGTGATGGTGCCGAAAAGTCCATGCTGCTCGCCGTCGACGCCCGCGCTGAAATACAGTGCCGTCGCGGATCCCGAGGTGCCGCCGCTGCCAAACGAAAGCCCCCACAGGCCGTCGATGGTAATCGGGTGATTCGACGCATCCTTCAGCATGCCCTTGAACTCGCCGGTGGCCGGATCGAAGACGTCGATCATGCCCGACCCGAAATTCCCTACCAGCAGATCGTGGCTGTAGATGCCGAAGTCTCCAGGCGCCATCGCCACCGCCCACGGCGCGTTGAGCCACCATCCGTGCTGCAGACGGCGCTCGAACATTCCCAGCGGCGAATAGACATTCACATAACCCAGTCCGGCCCCGTCCACCTCATCGTGCTTCTGATCGTCCTGCTTCGCGAACGTGACGTACAGGTCGCCACCGATGTTCTGCACATTGAACGGCGCGAACCCATGAGGAACCCGCGTATCCCGGAACATCTGCTCCATCAGAGTGACGTGGTGGAAGGAGGAGTCGTACACCTGAATACGCGCATTGCGGAAATCGGCCACGTAGAGATAGGTCGCGCTGTCGCCGTTCGGAAAATCGACCGTGGCCAGCGCCGCACCCTTAAATACCGAAGCGCTTTTCGTATTCACCTCGATGACCGCTGTCGTTGGCTTCACGCCTGGATTCCATCCAGATATGGTTCCGTCCTCCGTGACAAACATGAACAGCGCTGGCTTTCCCGGCGCAAGCATGAACCCGGCGCTGCCGCTGAAAACGGTCCCGGTAGGCGTGCCCGTGCTGCTGACGTTGGGATCCCCCGTGGGAATCGTAACCACCAGAGACGCAGGCGTCCCTGTCCCCGCATACAGCGTGGAGAGGCCGGTTCCGTTATCCGACACCCACCACGGGCTGGTGGAGCTGCGCGACAGACCCCAGGGATTCACCAGGTTCATGTCCTGTATAGCGGCCACACCGGACTGATCCGAGACAAGATTGGTCTGCTTGTAATGTTGCGCCAGCGCAGGGAGAGCGCAGGTCGCCACGACGAGCGCGCCGCACGCTCGCAGGCTGAGGCGTAGAAACGGTTGATGCATTGGTGTCCTTCCGGACGGGCAGAGAGAGCCCGGCCATTTCTGACGCACGATAGTCAACCACAGGCGCGACGGTTGTCACAACATTGTCATCGCTTTGTCAGCGCAGCCGGATTAGCCGGTCAGAAGCCCAGCCGGGCAAACACGCGCGCGACCACCCGGTCGCAACGGGCGTTCATAAACGGGAAAGCCGATTTCGCGCACGACCCGACCCGCGAAAGCAGCATTTTGCGCGCCAGGACATGGGCGCGGTGCAGCCGAACCTTCACGTTTTGTTCGCTAATGCCCAGGGCGGCGGCGGTTTCCGCCGTGCTCATCTCCTCGATATCCCGCAGCATGACCACCGTCCGATAGCGGGCCGGCAGTTGCAGGATGCTGTCCTCCAGAACCCGCCGCAGTTCGGACTGCGACAGCGTCTGCTCCGGATCGGGCTCGCGCGAGGGCGCGCGCCCCTCGGCGCTGTCGTCGTCCTCGTCCAGCACAGCGAACCGGTTCCGCCGCCGCACCCGCGCCAGCGCCTCATGCATCGCAATCCGGATCAGCCAGGTCGAAAACGCCGATCGGCTCTCGAACTGCCCCAGGCTCTGATAAGCCCGCACGTACGCGTCCTGGATCACATCTTCCGCTTCGTTGTCGTCGCGCAGAATCGCGCGCACAACCCGGTACAGGCGCTGGTTATAGCGACGCATGATGATCTCGTAGAGCGCGGTTTCGCCGGCCAGAACGCGTTCGATGACCTGTTCGTCCGTCCAGGCTTTGGCCCTTGCAATTTCCAGAACTTCCATAGCTGCCTGACCAAAAGAGTCGCGATCACCGCAAAGGTTACACCGATTTGCCGGCGACACGCCGGAGA
Organism: Acidobacteriaceae bacterium; assembly: GCA_035689925.1. Lineage (GTDB taxonomy): Bacteria > Acidobacteriota > Terriglobia > Terriglobales > Acidobacteriaceae > Palsa-343. Next base: position 685 of record DASSKX010000200.1, on the reverse strand, counting down.
AATTCAATCTGTAACCTTCCGCTCGTTCGCCACTCTGTTGCAGCAGGAGGAGTGAAATGGAGGACTTCAGTCGCCTGAACTCTGCATGGTGGGCTCTGCGTATCGGCCTCGGTGTCGGGCCAATCGTTGCCGGAATTGACAAGTACTTCAACAAACTCGCCGACTGGACCATGTATCTCAGCCCGCTGGCGACCAAAGTTGTCCCGGTCAGCCCCGCGACCTTCATGCATGTCGTCGGCGTCATCGAGATCGTTGCCGGGATTCTCGTTCTCACGCGCTGGACGAAGATCGCCAGCATCATCGTCGGGCTCTGGCTGGTCTGCATTGCCCTCAATCTGCTCACCACCGGTATGTTCTACGACCTCGCTGTCCGCGACATTGAAATTGCCATCAGCGCCTTCGCGCTCAACCGGCTCACGGTTGTGCGCGAGACCTCGGTCGCACACGCTGCGCGGCTCACCGCAGTCGAGCCAGGCGTCGCCGCGTCATAACAGCCTCAACCCACCCTTACTCACATGGAGGAAAAATGCGAAAGCTGACCTTTGCGTTGTTATCAGGAGCACTGCTGGTTCCGGTATTCGCCGGCGCTGAGACCTTCAACAATGTCCCCGTCGTGGACACCAACTGCTCGAAGCGCGCCGCCAGTGCGCCGGACAGCCATACGCGCGAGTGCGCTCTCAAGTGC
>DASSKX010000199.1:0-2505 GCA_035689925.1 Acidobacteriaceae bacterium | reverse complement strand
CTGGCTGTTTTCGCGGATTCAACTTTAGGTACCCGGGTGTTTGGCACCTGACGTGCAACCTCCCGGCTGAATCGTGCTTCTGGTAACGTGATACTTAGCCGATGAACCATCTCGTTTTTGTCTCAGCTTTTTTGCTTTTCCAGGACGCAACCGCGCCCGCTCCCCTGGCACCGAACAACGGCAGAGCCATCATTCAAATGGTGGGGAACATGGGGCCGATCGCGCTGACCGTGCTGGTGGTCCTCGCCATCGGGAGCATCTTCTCGTGGGCGATCATTCTGGGCAAATGGGCGGCATTCAAGCGCGCCCGCATTCAGAGCCGGCGGTTTCTGCGCGCCTTCCGCAAGGCCACGCGCCTGCAGGAGATCGCGGCCGTCAGCGAACAGTTCAAGCCCAGCCCGCTGATCAACGTCTTTGACGAGGTGTATGACACCTACAAGCGGCAGACTGGCGGATTCGGTCCTCCGCGGAACATCACCGCGCTCGAGCGCGCCGGGCAGACGGCAGCCAGCGAATCGCTGACCCTGATGGAACAGCGGCTGACGTGGCTGGCCAGCATCGGAGCGATCGCCCCGTTCGTCGGCCTCTTTGGCACGATCATGGGCATTATCGACGCCTTCGCCGGTCTCGGCACCGAAGGCACGGCGACGCTGCGCGCCGTGGCGCCGGGCGTTTCTGAAGCGCTGATCACGACCGCCGCTGGACTTCTGGTCGCGATTCCCGCAGTCATTGCCTACAACCAGCTCACTGCACGCTGCCGTGACTTCGCTGCGCGTATGGACGATTTTGCGCGCGAACTGCTGAACAGCATCGAAGAGGCTGAATTGGGGGCTGATCAGGACCCGGGAGAAAGGTACCGTGGCGTTCACCACTAGAAGCGGACACACGCAGACAGCGCTGGCGGAAATCAATATCACGCCACTGGTGGACGTGGTGCTGGTGCTGCTGGTGATCTTCATGCTGACGGCGCCGGTGCTGCAGTCGGGCATTCAGGTCGCGGTGCCGAAGACGAAGACGGTGAAGGAAATCACGCAGCAGCGGACGGTGGTCACGGTCGATAAAGATCAGAACGTCTATATCAACGACAAGCCTGTGAACCTGAACGATCTGCCGAACATCCTGCGGTCGCAAAACACCGATCCCGAGCATGCGGTGATCTATCTCGAGGCAGACCAGTCGGTGAACTTCGGCGTGTTCGCCGAGGTGATGGACTCGGTGAAGCAGGCCGGCATTACGAACGTGAGCATCGTCACGCGCCCGGCGACGACTCCGGGAAGAAAGTAGCGCGCATCAGGGCTGCGCCTGCGGCCCGCCTCCCGTCAGCATCTTGATGAACTGCGGCCAGAACTGTACGCCTTTCCAGAAGGACTCGACGGGCAGGCGCTCGTCCTGGCCATGCGCGCGCATCTCCGCGGGATCGAGTTCGATGGCCGACCAGTTGTAGGTGGGAATGCCGGCGGAGTTCGTGTACTTGCTGTCCGATGCGCCGTCGGCCATGTCCGCGATGACGGGCGTGTTCGGCCAGTAGACATCCACCAGCTTTTGCAGCGGCTGCATCACCTCAGGCTTGAGTGCGATGGGCGGAACGCCCTTGCCTTCGGGGGCCGTAGCGGAAGCTTCGCCGTTATCGGCGACGTACTTCACCGTGACCTTCGGGTTGTCAATGACGCGGATGAGGTCCTGACGAACCTCTTCGCGCGAGTGGCCGGGCAGGATGCGGCAATTGATGTTGGCCTGCGCCATTTGCGGCAAGGCATTGTTGGCGTGGCCGGCGAGCAGGCGGGTGGCGACGCAGGTGGTGCGCATCGTGGCGTTCCATTCGCGCTCTTCCGAGAGGCGGCGGATCGCCGCGGGATCAGGTGGGTTCGCGAGCATGCGTTTCATGTCCGCTGCGGGCTGGCCCTTCTCGAGCGTGCTGAGCTTCTCGAAGTAGGCGCGGGTAATGGGGTTGAGCTCGAAGGGGAATTTGTAGTGCTGGACCTTCTCGAGCGCATCGGCGAGGTGGTAGATGGCGTTATCCGGTACTGGCAGTGAGCTGTGGCCGCCGGGATTGGTGACGATGAGCTGGTAGTCGCCGTAAAGCTTTTCGGTCGCGTCCACGTCGGCGGCGACGGGCTTACCGTCGTTCAGTTCCACACCGCCGCCATCGGGGTTGAAGGCAAACTCGGCGTTGATGAGGTCGCGGTGGTTCTTCAGCAGCCAGTCGACGCCGTTGGACTGGCCGCCTTCTTCATCAGCGGTGAGGGCTAGGATGAGGTCGCGGTCCGGCTTGTAGCCCTCCTGATGCAGCCGCAGAAATGTGGCGACGAGGATGGCGTCGCAGTCCTTCATGTCCTGTGTGCCGCGGCCATAGTAGTAGCCGTCTTTCTCGAGGAACTGAAAGGGATCGGTGGTCCAGTCCGCACGGCGAGCTTCGACGACGTCGAGATGGCCGATGAAGAGGATCGGCGGATGCGCGCCGGTGCCGCGATAGCGTAGGACGAGGTTTTGCTTGCGGTCGTTCGG
>DASSKX010000198.1:0-6880 GCA_035689925.1 Acidobacteriaceae bacterium | reverse complement strand
GTCGAGGGCATCATTGCCGTGGACACGCCGGTGCTCGAGGACCTGCGGGTTCCTGTCGTCGCGGTGTCCGGCCACAGCCGCAGGAACCATGTTGCCCGCATCGAGATCGACCACCTCACCGCCGTGACGCTCGCGCTGCGGCACCTGTACGATCTGGGCCACCGCCGCATCGCCTTCATCAAGGGCCAGACCTTCAGCTCGGACACCCGCGTTCGCTGGGACGCAATCCGTCGCGTCTGCTCGACGCTGCGCCTGCGCATTGATCCTGAACTGGTCGTACAGCTCGAAGGCACAGCCCCGGGCAGCGAACCTGGATTCGCCGCCACACAAAAGCTGCTCGCGCGCGGCGTACATTTCACCGCGCTCTTCGCCTTCAACGATGCCTCGGCCATCGGAGCCATTGCCGCCCTGCACGACGCCGGGCTGCATGTGCCGCGCGACGTGTCGGTCATCGGCTTCGACGATATTGCTGCCGCGGCCACGGTGCATCCGAGCCTCACCACCGTTCGACAGCCGCTCCGCCAGATGGGGCAAACGGCGGCCTCGCATCTGCTGAAGCTGATTCGCTCCGGAAGCAGAGAAGCAGATCAGCGCTCGGTGCAGATCTCGCCAACATTCGTCAAACGGCACTCGACGTCGAAGGTTGCCGGTTAGCCGCTACTTCGCGACGACGTCGATGGGGACCGGAACCGTCCGGGGAGGGAAGCAGGTGCTGTTGTCGCAGGCCTGGTAGCGCAGGACACCCTGAATCAGATGATTGCCCGGCTGGGCGACCAGATGCATCTTCAGCACAAACTCGCCGCTGTAGATGCTGAGCTTCGTCGCGGGATCGGCGGGGAAGGCGAACTCCGATCCGGTGGGGAAGTCGACGCCGGTCACCTTCACCCCCGACGGCTCGCCTACTGCCAGATTCGTCGGAATGAGCCCCTTCTGCCGAGGCGTATGCGAGTTGACGTGCAGCCCGCTGACGACGCGGAAGTGCAGCTCAACCGTCTGCGGCTTGCCCGCGGGCTCCGTCACCTGCTGCGGGTACAGGAAATGAACCAGCTGCTGATTGGCGGAGTTGGCAGCGTTCGCCGAGTTCTGCCACGGCAACTTTTGCGGAGTGACGACAACCGCGCCGAACAGACAAGCCGCTATCGTCACAGCCGAGAGGACTTTCATGAGGATGCTCCGCCGATGGCTTTCCGGATGTCCGCCTCAATCTCCGCGCGCGGCGCCAGGCCGATCGTCGAAGCGACGATCTTGCCGTTCTTGTCGATGAAGAACGTCGTCGGCATGGCATCCACCCGATACTGATCTTCGACGGGTTGCGCGCTGAGCAGCACAGGGTAGTTCATGTGCATCTTCGTCACGAACTCGGAGATGTCCCGCTTCTGCGTGAAGAGCTTTGCCGGGTCGTCGCGGTCGAGATCGTCGGTCGAAACGCCCAGAATCTCCAACCCATCTTTGGCGTACTGGTCGTGCAGTTTCTCGAACCAGGGAATCTCCACCTTGCACGGACCGCACCACGTAGCCCAGAAATCAACCACCAGCGGCCGGCCTTTGTAGCTGTCCAGCGAAACCTTCTTCCCGCTGCTCAGGTCTTCGAGGGTGAAATTCGGCGCGAGCTTGCCATTGAGCGGGCTGATGTAGGGATTCTCCGTCGCGGCCACGCTGTCCCCCTGATTCGTGTCGTCCACAGTGCCCGCAGTGGCGTCCCCGTTGGCCGGCTCCAAACGCATCTTGATGGCCTGCTGTGCGCGCTGGCGCTGCCGGTAATTCATCACTCCCGCGGCGATCATCAGCCCCAGGGCCGCGATCATCGCCACCAGTACTGCTATGTTCCGACGCAAATCGGGAAACCTCGTTCCTCTCTATTCTAGCGAAGCCCGCCGGGCCGGGTGATAGCATCAGGAGTTTCAGAGCCATGAGCACGTTGCATACTCCCGCGCACCTGGTGCGGATTGAGGCTGAGGCGCTGCTGGCCCTGGCCGCGCGGCTCGAGGGGCCCATGGCGGCTGCCTTCGAGCAGGCTGTCCAGCGCGTCTTCGATTGCGGACAAGCCCGCGGCCGCGTCGTGGTCACCGGCATGGGCAAGAGCGGCATCATCGCCCAGAAGATCGCCGCGACTCTGAGTTCCACCGGCAGCCCGGCTCTCTTCCTGCACCCGGCGGAAGCCGTCCACGGTGATCTGGGCATGATCACAGAAGGCGACCTGGTCATCGCGCTCTCCGCCAGCGGCGAAACCGAAGAGATCCTGCGCCTGCTCGCCACAATCGAGCGCCGCGGCAACGCGCTCATCTCGCTGGTCTGCGACCTCAACTCGACGCTGGCAACGGCGAGCGACATTGCGCTGGATTGCTCCGTGCCGCACGAGGCCTGTGGGCTGGGACTGGCCCCGACCGCCTCCACCACGGCCATGCTGGCGCTCGGCGACGCGCTGGCCATTGCCGTCTCCCTGCGCCGTGGCTTTCGCATCGAGGATTTTGCTGCCCTGCACCCCGGCGGCAAGCTGGGCAAGCAACTCGCCACCGTCCGGCAACTGATGCACGCGGGCGAAGCGATCCCTCGCGTGAGCACCAGCACGCCCATGAAGGACGTGATCTACGAGATGTCCCGCAAAAAGCTCGGCATGACGGTGGTCGAAGAGGACAGCCGCCTTGCCGGCATCATCAGCGACGGGGACCTGCGGCGCCTGCTCGAGGTTGATGGTCCCGACGGCCTGCGCAAGACGGCCGGCGAGGTGATGAACCGCTCGCCGAAGACCATTGGCGCAGCCGAAATGGCAGTCCGGGCCCTTCATACCATGGAAGAGAAGAAGATTACTTCGCTGATCGTCGTAGATCCTTCAAACGAAAGCCGGGTCGAAGGCGTCATTCATTTGCACGACCTCTGGGGTACGGAGCTGATCTGAAACTAACCTGGATCGTCATCCGTCCTGGATCATCAAAGAAGCTTAGGATCGCTCCTATGCGGCGGCTATCTTCAGTTCGAGCGCAGTGGGTTGGTCGCAAGCTTCTCCGTATGGCTCTGGTGGCTGCTGTCGCCGGAGCGGTGCCCTTTGCAGACGCGCAGCAGATGGGGAACGCCAGCGGAGCCATGGCGGGACACATCGCCGGCAGCCTCGGTTATCGTGGCGGGGCAGCGAGCTTTAACCAGAACTTCAGCGCACCCTCCGCTCCACAGTTTGTCTCAACCTTCGGCCCCCACAGCGTCTCTGTCGGCCCGCGGGTCGGCGTTCCGGGAGTGATGCGCACCACGCCCGATTACGCCGCCAGCTGGGGCATCGTCAGCCGACCCGGCCCGGTGTTTGACGGCCGCCGCGACGGCGACCATCACCGCGGCCGCGACGGCGATCATGACCGTGACCGAGACCACCACCGCTCGGGCTATGGGGGCTATGGATTCTACGGCGCTCTTCCCATCTACAGTACGTGGGCTCTGCCGTGGGCTGGCGGCTATGTCGACGAGGGCAGTTCCGGCAACGAGGAATCCGCGCAACCCGCTGAATACCAGCCGCCTTATGACGAGCGCCGGCCGCCGTATCCTGCTGTTGAAAACGACTATGCTCCCCCGCCGCCTGCAGTGGCGACTGCGGCCGTTCCGGCAGCACCGCCCACTCCCCTGCGCGATGAGCCCGCGCTCACACTCATCTTCAAGGACGGGCATCACCAGTCGGTCCGGAATTATGCGGTGACGCGCAGCTCCGTCATCGTGCTGGACGATGCCGCCTCTGGCCGGCAGCAGCGCATCCCGCTGGCTGAACTGGACCTGAGCGCGACGAAGCAGGCCGCCGAACTGGCTGGTCTCGACTTCAACCCGCCGGCGTAAGCCCGCTCACATCGGCCGCACGTAGAAGAACTGGCCCAGGCCAATCGTGAAGAGGAAACAGCCGTAGAGCGCGTGCTCGAGCGACGTAGATGCCATCGATTTCGTATTCAGGTAGTGCCGGGCGAACAGGATGCCGCCCAGAAACGTCAGCGCGATGGCCTCCCAGTTATGAAAGACGACGTGCATCAGGGCAAAGGCCGCGGCGCTGGCGAAGATCAGCATGCCTGGCCGGCCGCTGGGGTCCGGCTGCAGCAGCGGGCGATACCGGTGCAGCAAAAACGCGCGGTAGACCAACCCCTGGGGGTAGACGGAAATCACCGGATACGTCGCGATCACCACCAGCCACAGCACCGGATGGGTGCGCGGCAGAATCAGGAACAACTGCGGCGCATACACGTGGACGAGCGCGTTGATGACCACGACGCCCGTCCCGAACAGAGCCATGATCTGTCCAAGCTGCTGCCGGACGCCGTCCCCATTCCAGAACTGTCGCCGGTCGAAGGTCGGATCGCGCAGGAGCACGACGAGCGCGTACACGCAGCCGCCCCACAGAATCGGTAACCGCGGCAGCGCCGTTGCGAAACTGAAGAACAACCCAACGGGGAGGCAGACGAACAGCAGCACAAATTCGCCCAGCAGCATCAGCCGCAGGCGTATCGCTGGACGTTCAATGAGAACAGGAGCGGTGGGGAACTGCAGCAGCTTTCCGGTCAGCGCTGCTGCATCGCTGTGGAGATTCGGCCCGATCGGGTTAACGGGTTCGGCCTGCGGAACCACCGCTCGCTGTGGGGTCATGGCTGCGCTGGCAGCCTCCACTAACCTGCTGCCAATTCCTTGGCGCGCTGCGAAGCGCGCATGACAGCTTTGATGAGGGTCACACGCAATCCGCCTTCCTCCAGCTCTAAAATTCCATCAATCGTGCAGCCCGCCGGGGTTGTCACAGCATCTTTCAGCAGTGCGGGATGGTATCCCGTCTCGAGCACCATCCTGGCCGCTCCAAAGGTGGTCTGCGCGGCCAGCAGTGTCGCCACATCGCGCGGCAGCCCTACCTTCACGCCTGCCTCCGCCAACGATTCCAGAATGATGTAAATGAACGCCGGTCCGCTGGCCGACAAGCCGGTGACCGCGTCCATGTGCTTTTCGTCGACGATGACGGTGCGTCCCACCGCGGAGAAGAGCTCCTCCGCCAGCGCCATATGCTGCGGCTGGACGAAGCGTCCCCGGCACAGCGCCGAGATGCCTGCACCCAGCATGGAAGGCGTGTTTGGCATGGCGCGCACCACCGGCACCTCCTCCACCGCGGCGCGCTCAATCGCCTCCGTCCGGACCGATGCCGCAAACGAGATCAGCAATTTCTCCCCAGTCAGCGCCGGGCGGATCTCCTCCACCAGCGCCGGAATCTGAAAGGGCTTCACGCCGAGCAGCAGGACGTCCGCCTTCTGCGCCATCGCGAGGTTGTCCGTCGACACTTCGATACCCCACTGCGTCGACAGCACCGCAGCGCGTTCCGCGTGCGCCACCGTGGCAAACAGCCGCTCCGGCGAGATGATCTGCTGTTTGAGAAAAGCCTGCAGCAGAATGCCACCCATCTTGCCCGCACCCAGTACCGCAATCGTGCGCGAGGACAATGCATCGTCCTGCTGCGCCGGAATACCCGTCGTTATTTCGTCAGCCATGTTGTTCCTATTCTGCCTTTGCTGCGTGCTGCTGAGTCTGTGCCGCAATCCATGCGTTGATCCGCGCATCGAGGACGTCCAGCGGCAGCGCGCCGGAGTCGACGACCTGATCGTGAAAAGCCTTCAGGTCGAACTTCGGTCCCAGCGCCTTCTCCGCCCGCGCGCGCAGTTCGAGAATCTTCAGCTGGCCCATCTTGTAGCCCAGCGCCTGCGCCGGCCACGCGATGTAGCGATCCACCTCGGCATTCACCGTGGCATCGTCCAGCCCCGAATGTGCGTGGAAGTAGTCGACCATCTGCTGTCTCGACCAGTGCTCCCAATGAACGCCCGTGTCCACGACCAGCCGGATCGCGCGGAAGATGTCCGCCTCCAGCCGCCCGAAGTCCGAATAGGGATCCTGATATAAGCCGATGTCCTTGCCCAGCTGTTCGGCGTAGAGTCCCCAGCCCTCGGTGTATGCGGTGTAGTGGATATATTTGCGGAAGTCCGGAATCCCGGTTAGTTCCTGCGCGATCGAGATTTGCAGATGATGTCCGGGTAATCCCTCGTGGTAGGCGATCGATTCCACGTTGGCCAGCGAGCGATGCTCATAGTCATAGGTGTTCACGAAGACCGTGCCCGGACGCGAGCCATCCGGCGTTCCGTGCTCGTAATACGCCGGAGCCTGATCCTTCTCCATGAACTGCGGCACGGCTTCGACCACGAGCGCCGCCTTCGGCAGGCGCCCAAAAAGCTGCGGCAGCTTCGGCCGGATCTTGTCGAGATCGGCGCGATAGGCATCGAGCAGCGCATCGCGGCTCGCCGGGTGCAGCTTTGGATTCGCAGCAATCGCCGCGCGCAGGGCAGCAATATCGGCGTAGCCCAGCTTCTTCGCGATGGCCAGCATGTCGGCCTCGTCTTTGGCCACCTGCTCGACCCCGATCTGATGAATCTGCGCCGGCGTCAGCTCGGTCGTCGTGCTCTGCTTCACGCGAAAGGCGTAGTACTCATCGCCTTCGGGCAGCGCCCAAACGCCGGGCTCGGTTCGTCCCGCGGGAATGTACTGCGCCTGCAGAAATTTCGCGAAGCGCTGATACGCCGGATAGACCTGCTTCGTGATGGCCGCAAGCATTTCGTCACGAATGCGCGTCTGATCGGGGGCCGGAACGCTCGCGGGAAACTTCTTCAGCGGCCGCGCAAACGGGCTGCCTTCCGGTTTCTGCGCCAGCAGCGCATTTACCTGGACCAGCACCTTCTCCAGAAGATATTTAGGCGGGACGCGATGATCGTCCATCCCGGCCATCATGTTGTCGGTGATCTGCCGGAACGCGTTGGGTACCTTATTGAGCCGCGCGATGTAGTCGTCGTAATCCTTCACACTGGTGAAACTCAGCTGCGGCACCAGCTGCGGC
>DASSKX010000197.1:0-2349 GCA_035689925.1 Acidobacteriaceae bacterium | reverse complement strand
GGCGAATTTCGATGAAGAGACTCGCGCTGCGAAAGTCGGCGTGGAGACGCGGTTCACCAGTTGGGGCGCGGGCATGGTGGATCTCGATAACGACGGCTATCCGGATCTGTTGTTCGTCACCGGCAGCGTCTACCCGGAGGTCGAGCGCAGGCTGCCGCAGTATCCGTATAAAACGCCTCGCGTGCTGTTTCGGAATCTGGGGAACGGCACGTTTGAGGAGATTGACACGGCCGGGCAGGTGATCTCGACACCGCACAGCAGCCGCGGTTGTGCCTTCGGCGATTTCGATAACGATGGCGATCTCGATGTGCTCATCATGAACATGAACGAGCCACCGTCTCTGCTGCGCAATGATCTCAAGTCAACGCAGAACTGGCTCAAGGTGAAGCTGGACGGAGTGAAGTCGAATCGCAGCGCGATTGGAGCGCGGGTAACGGTGCGCTATGGGACGCACGTGCAGGCGCAGGCGGTGGTCAGTCAGTCGAGCTACTACTCGTCCAATGATCCGCGTCTGCATTTCGGACTGGGGGCGGCAAGGGAAGTGGAGATCGAAATTTTCTGGCCCAGTGGGATGCGCGAGCTGCACCGCGGAATCGCGGCGAATCAACTCATAACCATCCGCGAAGGTAATGGGGTAGTGCCGAACCGTGGCTGGGCACGCGAATTGGTAAACCGATAAAACTGCGGCTGTACGGACAGGCAGGGAAAAGCTCTTGACAGCCGGGATGGACCGGGCGTAATAATCGTGGCCCAGTAAACGTTTTCCCGATTTCTCCAGAACAAACAAAACGGGCCACAGAACCATGCGCTGTACCACTTCTTCTCACGGGGGCACCTTATGCCATCACGCAGGTCGTCTCGTATGGGCGCTATTTGTGTAGTGCTGTTTCTGCTGAGCGCCACCGCGTTTGCACAATTCACAGCCAGCATCCAGGGAATCGTTCAAGATCCGAGCGGAGCCGCGATTCCCAAAGCCAGCGTCACTCTGGCGAACACCGCCACGGGTGCCTCGCAGGTGACCACCGCGGACGCGTCCGGGAACTACAGGTTTGTAAGCATCGCGCCGGGACCTTACCGCATAACTGCGGAAGCTCCCGGCTTCGCGAAGTCGGTGGCTCAGGTCACGCTGCTGACTGAGCAGAACCTGAATGTGCCGATTGCTCTTAAGGTCGGATCGGTCAGTGACCAGGTAGTCGTCACAACGCGAGCGCCGATCATCGACACCGCTGATAGCCGAACGCAACTGACCCTGGAGAATCAGGCGGTCGCGCAGTTGCCGATCGTCGGGCGCAACCTGGTGACGCTGGTGACGATGGCGCCGGGCGTATCGGGTCTGGGCACGAGCACGTCGGGCAGTCCTGCTTCGGGAGTCGATAACTACTCTACGGAAGAGCAAGTGGACGCCAGCGCGAATGGCCAGGGCCAGAACAACAACCAGTATGTGATCGATGGACTGGACGTCACGAGCGGCATTCGCCAGGGCGTGCTGAACCTGACACCGCAGCCTGAATCGATTCAGGAAACCAGCGTGCAGGTGAACACCTTCTCCGTGGAGCACAGCCGCGCTGCCGGATTGCAGACTATCTTCACGACGCGCTCGGGCACGGATCAGTTCCATGGATCCGCTTCGGACTGGTTCAACTATCAGGGCATGTACGCGAACCAGCACTTTGTCAGTTCCGCGAAGAATCACTACAAGCCATTCCACTCGAACAACATGGATTTCGCGATCGGCGGTCCGATCATTCCTCACCACAACAGCTTCTTCTACTTTGCGCTGGAACCGCTGCGCTCATCGGCAAGCGCCGGCGGGTCAGTGACATTTGCGGACCCGCAGTTCATCTCCTTCGCGCAGGCCAATTACCCGAACACGGTGGGAACCCACATTCTCAGCACGTATTTGCCGTCCGGGGTCGGCGCGATCTCGGTGCAGCAAACGGCGCAGCAGGTCTTCGGGTCGGCATGCGGCGGAAACGGCGTGCCCTGCACGCTGCCCATGATTGATCAGGGCTCGTTTGGCGCCACGCAGATCCGCAACGGCACGCAGTACTTTGCCCGCATCGATCAGGGATTCAAGAAGGAGCGCATCTACGTCAGCCTGTTCCGAACGCTTCTGGAGACCGGTGCGGCTTCGCCGATGCCACAGTTCTCTGCGCTGAACCACACCTGGCAGGTTGCCGGGCAGGTCGGCTGGACGCACACGTTCTCTCCGAACACGCTGAACGAGGCGACGGCAGGGCAGAGCCGAGTGGAAGGCGTGCTGGGCAGCGGGGCGAAGGACTACACGGTACCTTCGATCTCGGTAAATGGCATCAACGCCGACGGCGGTCAGGCCTACGGCGTCGGCTT
>DASSKX010000196.1:0-2301 GCA_035689925.1 Acidobacteriaceae bacterium | reverse complement strand
GACCAGCGCACATATCTCCACGCGATCAGGCTGATCGCCGCAGCCATCCATGCCAGCCCGACGAAGTACGTCCAGAACAGAGGCCCCGGCAGCCACCGCGGAACGATGCCCATCAAATCGCGCGCGGCGAACAGGTGCTCTGCGCCAAAGATGGCGAAGGCGGTCGCCTCGAACACGGGGCCGAGTACCAGCACGCGTTCCACTCCCGCCGCGTCCACAAATCGCGGCGCAACCAGCACCAGCCCCGAACCCAGCGCCACCAGGCCCGCCGCCATCATCCCCACCGCCTCTGCCGTCATGCCACCTCCGTGGATCACCAGAGAGATGATCATCGTCTGTGCAGCCGCCGCGGTCCATGCCAGTTTTGCCGTAAATCGCCTGGAAGTGGAATGCCTGCTGCAGCGGAGCCATCACGCAGCTCTTCACCTGCTCGCGTTATTCTGAGACGCCCCTGCCCAGGAGAGCACCATGGTTCACAGCCTCACCAACCGGCTCATTCTCATGCTCTGCCTGGGCTTTGTCGCGGTTCCCGGCCGGGCGCAACAGCCATCCGAGCCGTCGGACCAGTTCACGACTGTGGTCCTTCCCACAGGCGGCGATCCAGGCCCACTCACGGTCGCGGACGTCAATGACGACCGCAACTTGGACATCATCGCCGCCAATCCGGAGTCCGGCACCGTGACGGTCCTTCTTGGCGACGGGAAGGGACATTTTCATCCCGCCCCCGGCTCGCCGTTCACCGCCGGCCATCTGCCCAACGACGTCGGCGTTGCCGACTTCAACGGCGATGGCTATCCGGACCTCCTGATTGCGAATCACCAGACGCCGTACGTCACTTTGCTGCTGGGCGACGGGCACGGCGCATTCCGTCCAGCTCCGCATTCGCCCTTCACGACGCATTCGGCGCCGCATCCGCACGGAGTTGCCATCGGGCATTTCTGCGGCAGCGGTCGGCCGCTGGACGCGGTGATTGACTCCTGGGCCACCAGTCAGGTGGAGCTGCTCACCGGCGATGCTCGCGGCAATCTGGAAAATGGGCCGATGTTCCCCGCCGGCCCCGGCTCGGACAGGCCGCTGCGCTCGGCGGACTTCAACCGCGACGGCTTTCCCGATATCGTCATGCCCGATACGGCGATCGGCCATTGGAATTCGCAGAAGCTCTCGTTGCTGCTGGGCGACGGCCAATGCGGTTTCCGCCCGGCCCCCGGTTCACCCTTTTCAGCCGGCGCGGTTCCCTGGAGCATCGCCGTCGGCGACCTCAACGGAGACGGCGCGCCTGATCTGGTCGTGCTCCCCTACGGACCTCAGGTCCGCGATCCGAAGGCGATTGCGGCGACCGTGCTGCTCGGCGACGGCCGCGGCGCCTTCCGTGCCGCGACTGGCTCGCCCTATCCCCTGCCCGGATGTACCAGCCCGCTCGATATTGCGACGGGAAACCTGACCGGCCAGGGGCCCACCGATTTCGTCGTCACCTGCATGCAGAGCGAAACCATCCTGCTCTTCAGCGGCAACGCCAGCCAAGGCTACCGCGTTTTCGCTCTCGCCGCTCCGACTGGCAAGACGCACCCGCCCACCGGGCGCGGCGTAGCCCTCGCTGACCTGACGGGAAGAGGCCGCAGCGACATCATCTTCAGCAACGGTTCCGCCGAGACCATCACTCTGCTTCTCCACAAATGAATTCCTGTGGCCGACAGATTCGCGACACTGCGCATTAGCGAAGATTACTTCCGCAGCCGAATCTCGAAGCCGATGCCGCTCTCCACAACCTCCCGCCGCGAGAACTCCGTCTGCGCCAGCATCTGCTCGAAATGCTCCCGCGCATACGCGCTCGGCACCAGGAAATAGCGGAAGGTCAGCTTCGTGATGATCCGGTTCACCGTCGACAATCCCATCCGGTCGACGCCCTGGTTGATCTCCGCCGGCGACGCATTGCGCCGCAGATCGATGATGAGTCCCCGGCCGCCCGGCTTCAGCACGCGATGCATCTCCTGCAAAGCGCGCACCGGCTGCGCAAAGTTCTTGAAGGCCGCGCGGCAGACGAGATAGTCGAAGCTGTCGTCGCCCACGGGCAGGCTCGACGCATTCCCCTGCTGGAACTTCGCCGCGACGCCGGCCTTCTCCGCGTTCTCCCGCGCAATGCGCACCATATCGGCGCTCAGGTCCACGCCCGTCACGCGATACGAGCCGAGCTTCGCCAGTTCCACGCAGAAGTAGCCCGGCCCCGGCGCGATTTCCAGCACCCGCCCGCCCTCGGGCAGTTCGCGCGCGACCCGCCGCGCCAGTTCCTGAAAATCCTGAATG